>DATNRH010000230.1 GCA_036703605.1 Candidatus Obscuribacterales bacterium
TCGTGGCATATTCAGGACTAACAATTGCATGGCCTGTTTGTAAGTCTAAATCATAAAGCCCTTGATTAGCAGCCATAACTGCTAGCCTCAGGCGTTCCTCACTATTTTGTAAGGCTAACTCTGATCGCTTGCGATCTGTAATATCTCGCACTAAAACCAAGGCTTCATCTTCACCACAGACTACAACCCTTGATTCTTCATAGCGAATCGTCCCGTCCACAACAATTTGGTACTCATGAATATAAGGCGCACCTGTCTGAAATGCCCGATCAATTGTATCCATGCGCTCTTGCGCTAAATCAGCAGGCAGTATGTCCCATAGACTACGACCTACAATATCTGCTATGGGGCAAGATAAGTGCACCTCTGCTGCAGGAACGATCTCCCGATAAATCCCCTCTCGACTGAGCCGTAAGATTAAGTCTGGAATAGCATTCAAAATAGCCTGGTTGGTTGCTAAGACTTGGCGCAGCTCTTCTTCAGCTTGTTTGCGCGCCGTAATATCTGTGATAAAACCCTCCAGACTCTGCAGACAGCCTGCGTCATCGTAAATTCCCTGTCCTCGTTCCCAAACCCATTTCTGGTCACCCGATTTGGTGATGAGGCGATATTCGCATGCATAGGGTATCTGAGCGGTAACGGCTGTTTGCACGGAGTGCCACACTGCCTCGACATCATCAGGATGAATCATGTTTCCCGGACTCATTCCATCAGGGCCCAGAAATTCTTCAGGAGTATAGCCCGTCATCACCAGGATCCCTTCACTGATGAACTCTGGTGTATAGCCAGGATTATTCTTAACTCGATAAGCTACTCCAGGCAAATTACTTAACAAAGTTTTGAGGCGACGCTCGCTTTCATAAATAATATGTTCAGCCTGTTTGCGATCGCTAACGTCGACAATTAATGTATCCCAAATGACGTCTCCGTTGCTTAGCTGTTCTGGACGTCCTGCAGCCTCCAACCATTTTTGCTGACCAGAAGGCGTTGTAATTCTCCACGACCATGACCAGGGCTGGAGGGTACGAGCAGACTCCATCACCGATGTATACATGTCCGAGATATCTTCTGGATGCACCATCTCCCACAGCAGCTTGGCACTTTTGACAACCTCCTCTGCCTCAACTTCCCATAGGTCATAGCAGCCTGGACTCATATACAGCACAGCATCTGTCTTATCTGTCCGCAATAAATAGCGAAAAATCGCCCCAGGTACGTTCATTGCCAGATTACTGAAGCGGGCTTCACTCTGTAACCAGGATTCTTCGGCAAGCTTGCGATCGGTAATATCAATCATTAGCCCATCCCAGATAATATCTCCATTATCTTGTAGATCTGGGCGGGACGATCCACGTATCCACTTGACTTGCCCTGAGGTTGTAATAATACGTCCTTCCCAAGACCATGGGCTAAGAGTTTGGGTAGCCGTCCATCCTGACGATTGAATGGAGGATAAATCGTCAGGATGGACGGCATGCCATGCTAGGGATGAATCCTGTTCTAAATCTTTGGCTGGAAATCCGTATAGATCTTGGCAGCCAGGGCTGACATAGGTAAAGGCATCTGACCCATTCGGAGATAATCGGTACTGGTAAATCACACCAGGCATATTGGCAGCTAATCGTTGGAATCGAGCTTCACTTTGGAGGAGTGCTGCTGTTCTCTGCTCTACACGAGATTCTAGATCTTGATTTAATTGCTGTAGGTCTAACTGAATCTGTTTACTTTCTGTGACGTCGATCTGAATGCCGATCATTCCAATGGGAACACCATTTGGGTCATAGACGACTTCTCCAATATCTGCTAACCAGCGCACTGTCCGATTTGGTAGTAAAACACGATAGTCTAAATAAAGATCTCGTCGCTCCTCAAAGACCTGAGCGATATAGTGGTCAACTGAGTCTCGATCGTCTGGATGAATAGCTTCTAACCAGCGGTCGTAGCTAGCTTCACAGCTATCGGGATCATAGCCCAGCAGCCGAAAGTTCTCGTCTGACCATGTAACTTGATTGGTAGCATGATCCCATTGCCACATTCCAGCTTTAGCTGCCTTTAAGGCTAAAGATAGCTTTAGGTCACGATCGCGCAGGGAGGCTGCCACCGTTTTGCTATCCTGGATTTGTTCCTGTAACGTCCGTTTCATTCGGCGATCGCGTTGCATGACCCAGCCTGCGATCGCGATGATTCCTAAACTCATGCCAATCATCCAGTCCCCGGCGCTCAAGATGTTGAAGGGGATACATAGTCCTGAGAACTTGTCCAGCATCATGGCATGTAGGTTATCTTTAGCAACTCCTATCGAGTCAGGAAACAATCCTGACCATAACCATAGACCTAATATAGGCTGGTGTTTTGAGCAAAGTTGGTGAAGGCTCTGCGGGAGAGTTGTTACGTAGGGTGAGCGATCAGACAGGTTTAGATGTGACATGGATTGCCCCTATGGATGAATCCTGCGTCTA
>DATNRH010000231.1 GCA_036703605.1 Candidatus Obscuribacterales bacterium
AAGCTTGCCACATCTATCATCTTGAGCTTGCCCCTGCATAGCATTCCCGGAAGACAACGATATCCCTCCTGGATGTCTGCACGCTCATCCCATGGAGATGCCCCTTGGCTATTGTTTTAGATCTTGGCAACCACCGTTATGTTGAAACATATTCAGGCTGTATTTCGACCATCGCATAGGTCTAAGCATCCTAAAACCCAAACAGCGATCGCTTCCCTTGCCCTAGATTGGATCCTGCCCCAACAGCTTGCCGTTGGCCCACTCCCCACTCCCCAGAATTATTCAAGCCTTCATCACGCAGGCATTCAGTCTGTGGTGTCGCTCTGCGCCCCCTCTGAAGGGATGATTCCCGCAGATATCCCCCAGCAGTTTGACCATGCTCGCTTCATTCTTCCCGATAGCAGCTATATCTTTGGTCTCGATCCACGCCAACTGCGCCAGATCGTTCACCATATCCACACTCGCATTCAGCGCGGCCAGGCCGTCTACGTGCATTGCCTAGCCGGAGTGGAGCGATCGCCCACCGTCTGCGCTAGCTATCTCTGCCTCCACCAAGGATTAGATCTATGGGAAGCCGTAGCTGTGGTCACCCGCCAGCATCCCATCGCCATGCTGACTGAGGCCCAGTTTCGCGCCATCCGCACCCTTGTGCAAAACGAACTTGCTCAGCCCTCCGTCAGCTCTAGTCTCTAACAGCCCCAGTCTCTGACCTCACGTTAAAGGATTTGGGCAGCGAGAATGTCATCCCTGGAGAGTACCGTCTTCGCCCTCATGCTCTACCACAAACACATTGGAGTAGAGGTTGGCGATTACCTGCTGCCCTTCCTGGGTCAGAGAGAGGTATCCCAAGGAGTCTTTGATATAGGGGTAGACCACAGACCAATAGAACTTCGGATAGCTACGCCGTAGATTGCCCGGCGTCTTGTAGCCCATGCGTTCATTAAACCCCATTTCTTCAAACTCGTAGAACAGGGCGCTCACTTTTTTGAGATAGCGCGGATCGCTAAGTTGCCCAATTAAATCCGCTGCTCTGACCAAGCCGGGATAATTTTTCGTATCGGCATGATCGCCGTCTTCCGGCACTGGAAACCGCGTCAGTTCAATATTGGACTTAATCACCTCAGCATCGATGAGACGATTGCCGCTGAAGCGCTCTGCCACAAATAGTTTCCCCCGATCGACATGGTAGGGAGCCAAGCTAGCATCGGTGGCACCGGGCGGAATTTCTACCAGTTCGGTACCCAGGCCAGTGGCATAGAAACCGTTATGATCATTGCGACACACCCCTTTGACATAGCCAATATCGTGGCAGAGCAGCGAAATAATGAAGTGCATCCAGTCTTCACAGGATACCCCTCCTTCGCGGATATGCCGGCCGCGCAATATTTCTTGCCCCACCAGGGTAACCAGCAGGGTGTGTTCAACGTTGTGGTAGAGGGCGTCGCTGTTGGCAATATTTTCCAGCGCCATCCGCCCCGACCAACTGATGATGTTGGCGTAGTCGGGTTTTAGACCACCATAGTTTTGTTCATAACCCTGATGTAACTCTTGTACAAAGGCATTGATCAGAGTAGTCGTAGGATTAAACATCTTCAATAGTCAAGACAGGAGTAATCATGTGGCTGTCGGCAATTCATGCTGCCCAAATCTGCACTGGTAACGTTCAGGATGATACCCAGCGCATTATTTAGGGCAAACAGCACCAACCTGACTAGGCCTCATATGGTCATAAATTGACGACTGGAACATCTATGGGTGTCCAGCAAACTGTATCCAGTAAGTGTTCAGCGACCCATACATTCAGACTCACTATGTCCAGCAACCAGAATACCGCTCAAGCTCATCCTGTGATGAAGGGGCGAGCCCACCCATAGAGGAGTCTTGAGCTCGTCATCATCTGAGTCATGCACCCTTTTGCCCAAGCGATCGCTCCCTGCCCTGCTCTAGTCGGTAGCCGCAATCAGGAATGGTCTTGCTCAGGCTTCCAGTGTAACCATTGAGACTCTGGGCGTAAACTTACTACGGATCGCATTGGATACCAAGGTTGAATCTAGTACAAATGTTGAGCGAAATCTGAGCCCTGAGGTATCTCTACAGAGCTAAGGTCTTAAATCAGCAATCCCTTAATATCCATTATGAAAGGGAGAAGCTTTGGTTGGCTCTCTATCTCAACCTTTCTTGAGCAATCCAGGTATTGGTGACAGGCGATACAAGCTGCCTTGCCTCTACCCTCAAGCTAGCTACACTAGAAACGGATCTTCATGAGATGACATTGTCTATGACTACGGTTGCAGATGGGCCGAATCAAGAGCAAAGCTCACAACTATTTCGGATTTCACCGCTCATTCGGCTAACACTCCTCAGCTTTTATAGTGCCCTGACCCTTCCTCTACCCATCTTGGCAATCGCCACTCAAGCTCCCATTTCTCCTTGGGTTTTCATCGTGGGCCTGGTGCTAGGCGCGATCGCCCTTTACGCAGCCCTGAGTGAGCGGGTTGTCATTACGCCCACCACCATTCAGGTTACCTATCCTCGCTGGGTGCCAAGCTTGTTTCGCCGGGGTTGGTCGCTCAACTGGAGCAGCATTCAAGCCCTGAAGCCGCGCACCACGGGGCAGGGTGGTCTCGTGTATTACTTTGTCACCGCCGAACGCGATCGCGCTTATCTGCTACCCATGCGCGTGGCGGGCTTTGCCGAACTGGTGCGCCAGGTTGAAGCCTACACCAACCTTGACACCAGCGACGTGCGCCCTCTGTCCCAGCCTTGGATGTATTTAATCCTACTGAGCCTTACCTTACTCTTGTTCCTCGTCGATGGTTGGGCGATGGCCACTGCCCTCACCGGATCTACTACCGGATTCTGATGACACGGCCCAACTACTGGCCACAGCAGCGATCGATACCCAAGCTATCTAACAGCAAATCGCTCATGGCATTGGCTACAGCAAACTCACCGTAGAAGCTATTGGAGAAGTCAAACGCCTGCATCTCGGTGAGCACAGCAATCAACAGGGAACCCACATCATTTTCCCCTTCCATCCGATGGCGCACAAACACCTGAGCAGCCCGAGCCGCAATCTCTTCATTGGCGGGCTCTGGCAAAAATTCTTGGTCAAGCCATTGGTGTAACGCTTGCTGCAGCCAAATGCCTTCCTGTTGAGGATTGTCAGCCGGCGGTAGGGTAATTGCTGGAATTGATTCAGCCATACAAGATCTCAATCTCAACATCAACATATCAAACAGTGTGCTGCGATCGCATCCTTCATGGGCAATCCCGGCGATCGCTCTCAGCAGATGTTTTAGCCCCACGCCGAGGTTTGAATGGTCGTATGATGTGTTCAGTCCTTGGCGATCGCATCTGGGATGCTCTGGAAACCGCGGCTACCTAGGATGATTAACCAACTGGTGATCAACTAATCGTGATCAACCCGGTCTATCATCCGCATAGGAGCATGGTAGAGAGCAACGTGCCTAGGGGTGATCGGCAGCATTGGAGATCTTTCATCATCCGTGAGGCTCAGACGCGCTTGATTAGTTCTTCCCAGTATGACATCCCCACCTTGATTCACGGCTATGCCCAAGGCTATTTTTTAATGGCAGATGAAGAGGGTAACAACCTCAACTGGTATGCCAGTCGTCAGCGCACCCTCATCCCCCTCGACGATCGCTTTCATTATCCCAAGTCGCTCCGGCGGGTCTTGAATCAAAATTGCTTTTCCTTGGCCATCAACCGGGCCTTTCAAGAGGTTGTCGATGGCTGTGCCGATCGCGACCAAACTTGGATCTCCGCAGAACTCAAGGAGATTTACCAGCAGCTCCACGAAGCGGGCTGGGCCCACAGCATTGAAACCTGGCGAGACGATGAGCTGGCGGGCGGCATTTTAGGCATTGTGATTGGCGGTGCCTTTATTGGCGAGTCGATGTTCTACCGCATTCCTGATGGCTCCAAGGTGGCGATGGTGAAGCTGGTCGAACGGCTGCGATCGCGGCGGTTCCTGCTCTTCGATGCCCAGATGATGAATCCTCACCTAGCGCGGTTTGGAGCCCATACCATCACCGATAGTGACTACCGAAAGCTCCTGCGCCGCGCCATTGCCCAAGAGCGATCGCTGCTCTAGCAGCCAGCCACGTTAACGATTGGGCGGTTCGCTAGACGGTGGCTTGTGGGTGCCGCCATTCGGGTGCTCTGGTCCGGGAGACATCAGCTCAGCCATGCCTTCGGTCATAGCCTTCGGATCCATAAAGAGAATCTTAGCGTTGTTGCTTTGACCTAGACGATAGTTAGTTTCCATGTACTTTTGAGCTACTAGGTATTGCAGCACCGCCTGGGGATTCGTTTGCTCCTTCAACGCATCGGAAATGAGCCGAATCGACTCAACCGTACCCTGAGCTTCTTCAATGGCCGCTCGCTTCTTCCCTTCCGCTTCAGCGATCGCTGCCCGTTTTTTACTTTGGGACGCCCGCTCTAGCTCTAGAGACTCCCGCACCCGCTCGGGAATGGTGATGTTCTGAACTTCCACCCGTAATACCTTCACGCCCCATGGTGCCGTCGCTTCATCAAGCTGATAGAGCAACCGTTGATTTAAGCGCCCTCGGGATGAATAGGTTTCTTCTAGCTCCATCAAGCCGATATCCGATCGCAAGGTGGTCGTCACCAGATCAGCCAACGCTTTCTCAATGTCCTCCACCGCATAATAGGTCTGCGGCAGTTCCAAAATTCGCCAATACACCACCGCGTCAACGCCTAGGGCAATGTTGTCTTTGGTGATTGCTTCCTGGGGCGGAATATCGAGCACCTGCTCGCGAGTCGTGTCTTCCCACACCACCTTATCTAAGCCCGGCACGATGAAGTTCAGCCCCGGCGTCAGCTTACGATGGAAGCGCCCCAGCCGCTCTACCAAGGCCTCATTGCCCTGATTAATAATTTTGACCGAGCCCACCATATACCCAACAACGGCAAGCACCAATGCGGCAAGGACAGTAATCTCAGGAGCCATAGGATAGACTGCGGTAAAAGGATGTGGGCAAGGGAAGCAAGGGTGTGGTCACAGATGGCGATCGCCAGCAGGACATAGATTCAACCGTAAGGACTACATGCTAGGGCCAGCGTGACTCATCCATCATCTAGGTTTAGCTCTCTCTCTAGCCAGCTAGCGTTAACTAGGCGCATTCTAGCATTCCCCTCCCACAAGGACTCAGGCAAGCTCCATCACCGCTCTGCCCCGTTGGACGAGAGACGGGAGGGCGGCAGCGGCACATAGGTCGGCACCACAATCAAGGTATTATTCTGGCGGCCCACCACTAAGACAATTTGCCCAGGAGCGATCGCCCCATAGTCTAAATGACAGCAGGCTTTCCAGAGGGCACCGTTATACCAAACATGCCCATGGCCCTGAACCGGGATTTCTTCATGCACCGTCGCCTCGACGGGCAGCCGCAGCACATCCGACTCCCGAGGAATAAATCCCTGCATGAGAATGGTAAAGGCAACGGAAAGAATAATCCACACCACAATCTGCAGGCTGTAACTCAAGGCCGGATGGACAGAGGCGATCGCCGTAATCAGCGCCGCAAGCCCCAGGGACAGCATCACCGGTTCTCCCACAAAGCAGCCTAAGGCTAGGGTGGCTAAACCACTCAGTAGCCATAGACCCTGATTTGACAGCAACTGTTCAAAAAAATCAAGGCTATCCACAGGTCGTCCCCCATCGAATGGCACGATGAAATCGCGGCAATCTCACTTGCAATAGATTCGGGGGAAGCAGTCAAATGCCAAAGCATCTGAGCTTTTGTAACGTTCTAATACACTGCACCCCGAAGGCTCCAACAGACCGAGGGCGATCGCCTCCCCATCTAGACACTTGACGCATCTAGCTATCCTGAGTCACTCCCTGGATGATTCGCCAATCAACCGACTATTGAGATTTAACCGAGTGGGAGCAGCTTCTACTTGAGGTCACACGTTTGTGGCGTATTCATCATGATGGGAGCAGCTCTTACTTGAGGTCACACGGTTGTGGCGTATTCATCATCCATGATTACTCTCCTAGGTAATCACTCCTCTAGACATAGATACACAAGCTCTATGCCCCCTATCGAGTACGTCGTAACTATTTAAAACTATTTAAACAAGCCGGAAAACCTGGTAAGTTGGCAGCCGTGATGGGCAGATCGTTCACACGTCTAAATCGGCTGTATAACCAGTGTAGCGATCGCCTCTCGGTTTCTTCATCCGTACCCAAAAATGTTTACGGATCGAGTCTATGGGCGCGATCGCCCCCCAAACCACCGACGGCGCTGACGATGCTGGCTAAAGAATCGATGCCCAGCCACCAATAGTTGCCCACCGGGTAAAATCAGCATCACCAACGGCAGTTTATCTAACAAGCAGCGTCCTGAACGGCACATCACCTGGGAAGATTGGGATGACTTACTCAGAGTAGAAGCCACCAATTGCTCTAGCGGTGCTGCCTTTTGCATCCAAGTGGGCAAGTCCTCTGGCAGTTCTTGATTGAGCCGAAGCTTTAAGGTGTCTGACGAAAAAGACTGAACGTAGGCGGCATCCAAAAAGGGTGCATAGAGATCCGCTTCCGGGGTGAGCTGCTTAATAAACGCTAGGCTAAATCCTCGCAGTAAATGCCGCAGCGGTTCCGTGTCTTGCTGAGCGCGTTCTCGCACAAAAATATTTTGAGTCAGGGCATAGTTGAGGTTGCTTGGATCGCCCACACTCAAATGGGTACCGCCAATCACCGACAGCAAATACTTCTCAGATTGCAAGTAGGTAAAGGGCAACAACTGCTGGCTAATTGCGGGGGTAATCGGGTCATCCGTGCCTACTAAAATCATCGTGGGCACGGTGATCTGAGCCAAACTTGCTTCGTCAAACATCCGCCCCATCACCGGATTCATGGCCATCACCGCCGCCACCCGTTCATCTCGAAAATTAAGCTGCTGATCTGGCAGATCGGCAGCGCTACACTGCAGCCAATCGGAGGGCGCAAAGCCAAGAATTGTAGGATCGTTACAAAACTGCCGCAGGTGCTCTAAGTTCAGGGGAGCGCCGGCCAAGGTTAAGGCCGTATAGCCACCCAAGGAATGGCCAATCACCACAACTTGGCTAGTGTTGACCCTATCTCGCAAAATGCTGGAGTAGCGGTTGAGCCGCGTCAGTTCATCCAGCACAAAGGTGACGTCTTTGGGGCGATCGACAAACTCGGTAGCGGGGAGCAAGTCTCCGGGCTTATTGTCTCGCTCAAATTGTCCTAGCGCTAGGTCATTCAGCCAATTGACGCTACTGCCAGGATGCTCGACAGAGGCCACCGTTAGCCCATGGGATGCGAGATGATTAGCCAGGTAGTTGAAGAAGCGGCGATCGGCTCCAAAGCCATGGGAGAGAACCACAAGGGGTCCACTAGAGCGATCGCTCCAGTATAAATCAACGGGAATCGTGCGGTTGCGTTCGCGATCGCGCAGGTTCAGGGTCTGACGGCGAACGGGACGGTAGCCTGATTCTGTAGGATCGAAGGCTCCATGAAAGGGTACCGTTTCTGCCGTTAATTCTCGCTCTAGGGTGGAGCGGAGAGACTGGCTTTGCCAATAGGGCAGGCTCATCTGGGAGGCCATGGCAATCGCGGCCTGGAGATCCAGGGTGACGGTTTCCTCGGGAAAGCTTTTGAGAATGCCCAACAGACTCAGCCCCTTAGAGGTTTGGGCGGCCGTCGTCAGGGTTTGCTGCAACTGCTCAGGGGTGCTGTCTACAACAATCACCTCCAACATCGAGAGCAGGCGATCGCCCGCTGAGGAGTTGAGCAAGTCTTGGACTAAGACTTCCCCTACTGCCGGATCCACCTGTAGGTAGCCATTGAGGGTTTGGCGTACATCATCGCCCATGAAGGCAGAGTACAGATGCAGGGAGGGGGGCACCGTTCCCGTTTGGGCAAAAGTTTCTAGGTCAGCGATCGCCACCGACTGCCGCAAAGGGCCCAAGCGCACCGCCACCTGCTCAGCAGCGATCGCCGATCCACCATTCCACATCACTGCCGCACCCAACAAGCAGCCCCAGCCATAGCGCAGTCTACAGCGCAATTGACGAGACCAAGAGGGCGAACATGGGGAGCTCGCAGGCTTCACCAATGTATCCCCTACCGGCAGGGGTACTGCTCCCGAGAGCAAGCGATGATCATCACGAATGAAGGGTGGCGTGTTCACGGACGTTTCACGGAGTTAAAACCAACAATTGGGGGCGATCGCGGGCTTTAGACCTATCCTTCGCTACACAATAGGTCTGCTTGCCCTGTCGATCACCCTACCAACAGAAGCGACCCCCATCACCCTTCCTCCGGGTGATTTGTGGAAGAATGCTGGAGCGATCGCCCACGACTGGCAGGACATAGCTTTCCCATAGGTATGATAGTCAAAACCTTGCAGCCATAAGGTTGCAGGCGTACCGATTGACTCCTAAATCCGCTTCAAAACATGATCCATGGCAAAACAAGACGGCTGGAGTCTATCCAGAATCTGTTTAGAGGCATCGAGTAACGTTTTATGTACCTTGAGCCACGGCAAGGATAGACAACAGAACCCTTTTTCTCAGGGTTGATGGCGCATCCTGAGCGCCCCGCTCTTCACTTAATATACCCATTTAAGAGCAGCCACGATCCAGGTAGGAAACAGGACAATCCAGTCTTTCTACCGACGACAATCATCCAGGAAGGGTTGAACACCCAATCCCTAGACGGCACTCCACCTCACGCAGATATCCCAAGCTCAACGAGCCCTTTTGATGTCTAGAAGCGATCGCATAACGCATTCAAGCTTGACGAGACGGTGCATTACGGCTTTTCCTAACGGCACTCTACTGCAAGGATTAAGAATGCCTGCTGCCAGACGGAATTACTCCGCCGAGCCAGCTAAGCAGCGAATGGCTTCCAACATACCTCGCGCCTTGTTTAGGGTTTCTTGATACTCCCGTTCAGGCACCGAGTCGGCCACCAGACCCGCGCCAGCCTGCACGCTGACGGTATGGTGACCATCTGCTTGACGGCGCACCACCATGGTACGAATGGCGATCGCTGTATTGAGCTGTCCTTCAAAGTCGTAATAGCCATAGGCACCGGAGTAGGGCCCCCGGCGATCGGGTTCGAGGTCGTGAATAATCTCCATGGCGCGAATTTTAGGCGCACCGCTGACAGTTCCCGCCGGGAAACAAGCCTTGAGCAAATCCCAAGCCGTCTTGCTAGGCGACAGCACACCAACCACGTTACTAACAATATGCATCACGTGGGAGTAGCGCTCCACCAGCATCAGCTCATCCACCGTAACGCTGCCATTCACGCAAACTCGCCCCAAATCATTGCGCCCCAAGTCTACCAGCATGACGTGTTCCGCCACCTCTTTGGGATCCTGGAGTAAGTCCGTAGCCAGATCCCGATCCTCTGCCACCGTCTTCCCCCTGGGTCGAGTGCCGGCAATGGGCCGCAGGGTGGCGATCGCCTCCGCCGATTCTGCAGAGCGCTCGGCTTTGACCATCACCTCTGGACTAGAGCCAATAATTTGCCAATCACCAAACTGGAAGTAGGCCATGTAGGGCGATGGATTAATCAAGCGCAGGGAACGGTATAGGGCAAAGGGATCACCGGTGTATTGGGCCGTCAGCCGTTGGGAGATCACGACTTGGAAAATATCGCCATCACGAATGTGGGCCTTGGCCGTTTCCACATTGCGGCAATAGTGCTCCGGCTCGGTGTTGCTGGTGTAGT
>DATNRH010000232.1 GCA_036703605.1 Candidatus Obscuribacterales bacterium
CTTTTTTCAGCACCATGGCATTAACCCCACCAGCGTGGCCCGGGCATTTTTGAGCAACTTAGAAGAAGGGCGCACCGTGGAAGGGGCATCCACCCTAACCATGCAGTTGGTGAAAAACCTCTTCCTCACCCCAGAACGCACCATGAGCCGCAAGCTGGCGGAAGCCGTGCTGGCCATGCGACTAGAGCAAATTTTTGAGAAAGACCAGGTGTTTGAGATGTATCTCAACCAGGTCTATTGGGGACACAACGCCTATGGAGCCGAAACCGCAGCCCGCAGCTATTTCAACAAGTCTGCCTCGGAACTCACCCTAGCGGAAGCGGCGATGATGGCGGGGCTGATCCAAGCGCCCGAAGACTACAGTCCGTTTGTGGATTATCAGCTCGCCAAAGAACGGCAGTCTGTGGTGCTGATGCGGATGCGCCAGCTGGGTTGGATTACCCCGGCAGAGGAAGCTGAAGCCCGTAGCCAGCCCATTGTCCTCGGACAAGTAACCTCCTTCCAGCGCAGTCTATCGCCCTATGTTACAGAGGCGGTGGTGCAAGAATTAAGCGATCGCTTTGGCTCAGACGAACTGCTGCGAGGCGGCATGCGCATCCAGACCACGGTGGATCTAGAATTTCAGGCGATGGCGGAGCAGGTCGTCCGCGACAACCATCGCCGCCTTCAGGTCCAGGGGCTCTACCCCGATCAAATTGCTCTGGCGGCCGTTGATCCCCGCACCCATTATGTGAAAGCGATCGTGGGCGGGGTGGACTATAACCAAAGTCAGTATAACCGCGCCACCCAAGCTCTACGACAGCCTGGGTCTGCCTTTAAGCCCATTGTCTACTATGCTGCTCTAGCATCCGGCAAGTATGGCCCAGATTCCACGATTAACGATAGCCCAGTCAGCTATCCTGATGGCAACGAAATGTATAGCCCACAAAACTACGATGGTAGCTTTGGCGGCACCATGAGCCTGCGGCAGGCGTTATCCATGTCTCGCAATGTGCCCGCCGTCAAACTAGGTCAAGAGGTGGGCATTAACCGCATTATTGAAGTTTCCCGAATTTTAGGAATTTCTAGTCCCATTGAGCCCGTGACCTCCCTACCTCTAGGTTCCGTAGACTTGACGCCCTTGGAAATGGCCGCCGCCTATGCCACCTTTGCTAGTAATGGTTGGCAGTCGGAGACAACCTTAATTGTGCAGGTCACCGATAGGGCTGGTAATGTGCTGCTGGACAACACACCACGCCCGCAGTTGGTGCTCGATCCTTGGGCATCGGCATCTTTGAATAGCATGTTGCGCAGCGTGATTGATAGCGGCACAGGAACTGCTGCCCGCCTTGATCGCCCCGCCGCCGGCAAGACCGGGACAACCTCATCAGAGCGAGATATTTGGTTTGTGGGCTATGTACCCCAGCTCTCCGTGGCCGTCTGGGTGGGCAATGATGACTATCGACCGCTGTGGGGGGGCGCAACGGGGGGCAGCTTTGTCGCTCCCATTTGGCGAGACTTCATGCTAAAAGCGCTGCAGGGTGAACCCGTGGAAAATTTCCGTCCTGCGACGGATTTTGTTCGTCCCTAAGGAGTTTAGGATGGTTCACGGACGCAAGCGGGACAAGCCTGTCACCGCTGCGCCAGTATAGTCCCAGCAAGATGACGGTATGTTGCAAGATTTTTTAGATACGACGGTGTTGAATAACACAGTCGCTGATTATTTGATTGCGGTAGGTACGGCGGGGTTGGGGGCGATCGCCATCAAGCTTATTCAAGTGGTGGTGGTGGGGCGACTGAAAGAGTTTGCCCGCCGCACCAGTACACCGCTCGATAATGACCTCATTCAACTTTTTGAGAAATTTCTCATCCCGATCGCCTTCTTGGGCATCACCTACTTAGCCATTAACGTTCTAGACCTGCACCCCATTCTGGAGCAGGTCGTGAATATTGTATGGGTGGTGCTGGGTACCCTCTGCGCAGTCCAGCTCCTAGGGGCCCTTGTGGAATACGGCATTCGACTCTATGCCGTAACTCGTCGCCCCAACAGCCCCGCCTTTGAAGCCAGCTTACATGCCCTCGTGCCAGCCATGCGTATTGCGCTCTGGGCCGTGGGCGTGGTGTTTTTGCTGGACAACTTTGGATTTGATATCGCAGCGATCGTTGCTGGTTTAGGAATTGGGGGCATTGCTGTTGCCCTAGCCGCCCAAGGTGTGCTGCAAGATTTGTTTAGCTACTTTTCGATTCTGCTGGATGTGCCCTTCGAACTGGGTGACTTTATTATCGTGGGCGACAGTGTGGGCACGGTGGAGCATATTGGCATCAAAACCACCCGCATGCGCAGCATCGACGGTGAGCAGTTGGTGATTGCCAATACTGACCTAACGGCGTCTCGAATTCGCAACTTTAAGCGGATGACTACCCGTCGAATTGTGTTTCGCATTGGCGTCACCTATGAAACCGGGTTAGAGCATCTGAAGGAAATTCCAGGCATTATTCAGACCATTATTGAACAGACTGAACATGTCGTCTTCGATCGCGCCCACTTTGCTTCCTACGGTGACTTCAGCCTCAACTTTGAGGTAGTGTATAACGTGATAACCGGGGACTATGCCACATATATGGATGCGCAACAGGCAATTAACCTAGAGCTAAAACAAGCCTTCGAGAAACGGGGTATTGAATTTGCTTACCCCACCCAAGTGACCTACTTCAGCGGAGCAAACGCCTCTGGCTTGAGCGAAACCACCGATAGCCTCCAGAGTTCCGGAGACGAGTAGTGTATGCACATCCCCACCATTGCTCAGTTCAGTGTTGCTGCTAGTTTAGTAGGTATGGCTCTGACGCCATCCGCTTGGGCCCTATCCGTGGTCTATCCTCCAGAGAACCACGAGACAACTGCCGATCGCCTCTTTTTTATTGGCACGGCCGACCCCGATCAACCAGTGACCCTGAACGGCGAGGTCGTGGAACGCAGCCCCGCTGGCCATTTTGCCCCATCTATTCCCCTAGAGCTAGGCGTTAACACGGTGACCCTGCAACAGGGCGATCGCTCCCTCACGTTTTCCATTCATCGTCTTTCAGCGGTGCCAACCTTAGCGGAGGGTGAACTGGTGATGGCCGGTTCCCTGGCTCCAACGGCAGATCTAGCCCTACAGCCGGGGGAACTCGTGTGTTTTGAAGCGATCGCTGCCCGTACCAGCAGGGTGTCGGTAGACTGGGCCGGGCAGTCCATTGACCTGCAGCCCCTGACCGATGGGGTGACCCTTCCCTCCAATTTCGCGGTGCTGACCGGCGACACCCAACCCCTGCCCCACCAAGAAGCGATCGCCCATCGGGGCTGTACGACCATGCCAACTTCCGGTGTCTTAGGTGCGCCCACCTATGAGATTGTTCAGGGAGATGAGATACATACTGAGGCAGCAGCAGGGCAGATTACTAGCCTAACGCCGACCGCGTTTAACGTCGCAGAGGTGATCGTCGAGTCTGGCACTGCCCGCACTGGGCCCAGCACTAATTACTCACGCCTCACGCCATTGCCGCGCGGCAGCCAATCGGCGGTGACCGGCCGGCAGGGCGACTGGGTACGCTTGGAGTATGGCGCTTGGATTCGGGACAGCGAGGTGACCATGCGTCCCAGCGCTGCGCCGGTGCGATCGCAGATTCGTGGTCTTCAGTCGCGATCGCTCGATGGCTGGACGGAGGTGATTTTTCCGTTAGAGGTGCCCGTGCCAGTCACGGTGCAGCAGAGCGATCGCACCCTCACCCTCACCCTGCACCACACCACTGCCCAGACCGACACCATTTATCTCGACGACGATCCGGTGGTCGAACGGCTTGATTGGTATCAACCCCAGCCCGGTCAAGTGGACTATACCTTCACCCTCAAATCTGATCAGTCTTGGGGCTATAAGCTAGAGTATCAGGGTAGCAGTCTTGTCTTATCTCTACGCCATCCCCCCGATCGTAGTCAAGCGACGAGCGATCGCCCCCTAGCTGGCGTATCGATCTTACTCGATCCTGGACATGGTAGCGATGAGGATCTAGGAGCAAGAGGGCCGACCGGCTATCCTGAAAAAGATGTAGCGCTGATCATATCTCAACTGGTGCGAGATGAGCTAGAAGTAAGGGGCGCAACGGTGCTCATGACTCGGGAAGGGGATGATGATCTGTTCCCTCAGGATCGCGTCGATCAAATTCTTGCCCAAGAGCCAGCGATCGCCCTCAGCTTACACTACAACGCCTTACCTGATGCAGGAGACGCGCTGAATACGGCGGGCATCGGCACCTTCTGGTATCACGCCCAAGCCCACGATCTATCGGTGTTTCTCCATAATTATCTGGTGGAAACCCTCGATCGCCCCTCCTATGGCGTGTTCTGGAATAACTTAGCTCTCACTCGTCCCACCGTGACGCCTTCGGTCTTACTCGAACT
>DATNRH010000233.1 GCA_036703605.1 Candidatus Obscuribacterales bacterium
CTCGGTATGAGCCTTGAACTTAGACGAGAGTGAGCAGACGTAGAACTCCTTGCCAGAATGTTTGAGGGCCAGCCGCTTGGCCTCATCCTGTGCATCCTCGTAGTACGGATGAATCACTTGTGGATTATTTGCTTGTGGACACCACACGATATACTTGCCCGGCAGCTTTGGGAAAGTTTCATTACTCATTGAAGTCAAGCTCCCTAACGGATTCATCGGCTACATCGTAGTCTAGCTTAGCCGCGTCGTAACTGTCCCGGCACGGGCAATAGTCAGCACAGGGCTCACTGATGTACTCGCCTGTCTGCGAGTCCTGTAGGATTTGCTCACTACAGACCTCACACTCAACCACGTTTACGTTATCACTTCCAAGCATTGTCAACTCCATAGGTGTCGGTTCTAGTACGACACCAGTTTAAACTAAAAGTTCCATATCTATATAGATATATCTAAGAGCCCCTATAGGGGGCTCTATATATAGATATATATCTAGATATATCTATTGATAATGATATCAGATAGATTATCTACCGTTGTACCCTCAAGTCCCGGAGCGGTGTTAACCTCGTACACCACCGCACCGTGCCTGTCGTGATAGCCAATGTCCACAGCCCCGTAATGCAGGCCGAGGGCACGGACAGCTTTGATCGCCTCATCCTTCACGCATTGAGGCACCTCACCCATATCCTCGTTACGGGCAAAGATGAATCCATTGTGATGATTACGGATTTGCCAATTAACCTGATCGTCAGGAACCTCACGTTGCCGTGCCTTCCGCTGCACATCCGCCACTTCTTCGCCACACACATGGACACGATACTCCGCTGTCTTGGGAATATACTGCACGTATAGCCGCACAGGTGATCCATCGTAGCTCGTCAGCAGTTCTCCCCCGTCGCGAAGGTCACAGTAGTATAGCCCATTACCGCTGTGTGATCGGAGCAATGTCCGCGCCATCACTCTGCCCCACTCACGAGCAACTTGTACATCAGTTGTACACTGCGGGATATTGACCCCCGACGCACCTAACACATTGAAAGCACGGGACTTATCAGACGCATCGTTGACATTTGAGAAGTAGTTTAAACTAGGTTCAACGTTGTATCGTTGATCAGATACCCCCCAGTTGATGACAAAGTGGCTAGCCTTCTGGCGATACCGGGAACGCTCAGGACTAGCGAGAATATTACAGCGGTACCCTTTCTGCCGCAGGGCATCCCGCAGGGCCTTAGCCCCACGGCTGCCGGGATTGTATGATGCAATGGCGATCATGGTATATTACACTCCTGCCCCATAACGGGAGGTGCAACGACCGTGCTGACGTGCGAGGACAGCACGCAGCCGCTCAAGAGACTCGATGTTGGTGGTGTTACGTGTATTTGTGTTGACGACATTCGGAATATAGTCCAATTCTACTCCATGTCTCTCAAGAATGGCACTCAAGTCGTACCTCCTACGGGGGATATTACTCGCCCGATTCAGATTTGTTAGAGTACGCATCGCTTGCGCAC
>DATNRH010000234.1 GCA_036703605.1 Candidatus Obscuribacterales bacterium
TCAATCAGTTCATAAGCCGCGCGGGCCAGCAAATCAGGTTCTAGGATGAGCTGGATAGCTTCTAGATCTTGTTCCCAGCAAGTTCTCAGCGAAGTATCCTTAGCCGAGATACATAGGTTACCGGGATGAAAAACTAGATCATGTGTTTTGCCCTCTGCGGTGCGTTCAACTCTCAGTCCACTAATCGTAGGAATCGTAATAATATGCTGCTGGCAAGTGTATTCTGGAAATTCGAAGGGAGGAACCTGATGAAACTCAAGCTGGATGCCTTGCCAGTTAGCTGAATAACTTGATATCGAAGATATTCGAGGCAATGCCTCAGAAAAACCATCTTTTTTAGAAAGATCGAGTTGGAGAACTTGGGTTTTCATCTTTGATGTGATTTTTGCTGGTTATGCTAGCATCATCGCGAAAAATGAATAAGCAATTTACCTTAGTCTCAATGAACGTCTTGTTTCAAAGGCGGTTTGTTGAGACCAAGACAACTAGGAGTTCCCTGAAGGCTATTGGATTTAACCGTGTTAGACGTGAGGGCTGCAGGCTGCAATATAGACTAATGCCCATAATGTAAGCTCATTCTATGAAATATCCAGTTGTTTTTCAACACAGTGAAGAAGACTGTGGTGCCGCCTGTCTGGCAGCGATCGCCAAACATTATGGGCGTATCTTTAGCATTAGCCGCACTCGCGAAGCTGTGGGAACTGGGCAGCTCGGCACAACGCTTCTAGGGCTCAGGCGCGGTGCTGAAACGCTAGGCTTTGATGCTCGTCCGGTCAAAGCATCACCAGACGTGATCGATCGCCTCGACGAGGTACCCCTGCCCGCCATCATTCACTGGCAGGGCTATCACTGGGTTGTGCTTTATGGTTGCCGAGGCAAGCAGTACGTGGTAGCCGATCCGGCGGTGGGGGTACGATATGTATCCCGAGGGGAATTGATGAAGGCCTGGGGCAATGGCGTCATGTTACTGCTCATCCCCGATGACGCACGCTTTGACGACCAGGTCAACGATGAAATTCAAGGTTTTGGACGATTTCGGCGGCGCATTTGGGCCTATCGGGGTCTGCTGGCTGAAACGCTGGTGCTGAACTTGGTAGTGGGGCTGCTAGCCCTGGCAATGCCCCTGGTGATCCAGATTCTCACCGACGAGGTGCTAGTACGGGGCGATGCTGATTTGCTCACCACTGTAGCCCTAGGCACCTTA
>DATNRH010000235.1 GCA_036703605.1 Candidatus Obscuribacterales bacterium
TTCCGGCCGCCGTTCTAGGAGAAGGGGTTGGGGATGAGGGCAATTCATCCTGCTATCCAGCAATGCCAAATTCTAAACCTAGATAAACTAGGGCGACTTAATTTAGCAGCTTAGGACAGGTGCTGGACTGGGGCGAGGCCATGGAGCATTCTGTAACCAAACAAGCCTCTTGATACACCGGATCCACATCTAGGGAGGGGGGCGTTTGCCCAAACACCATCTCACAGCTGAGGTCTTCAAAATTGGGCGTCATGGTTAAAGGAATGCCAAAATCCTGTGTAAAAAAGGTTTGGGTTGGTAGCTTACACATGTTGACACACATGCCCACACAACCACTGCTTTCTAGATAGCGACATTTTTTAATATGAACACCGCTACGCTGCAGGTGCGATCGCCCTTGGGCATCCGGGATATCCACCTCCCGCACCTCACAGGGGCCCACCAACCATTCAAACAAGCGGGCGGCAAACCAAGCATTGAGTTCACATACCAGTTGCGTCGGCGAAAATACCGTGCGAATCATGTAGAGTACGGGGCCCGGCACCAGCGACTTAAGCACGATCGCCACCACCTGCTGCTGCTGATCGGCATTACGGCCGCGCATAATCTGCCGCGAGAGTTCTACAAACCCTTCATAGCCTGGAACCTGCGTCCCCTGACCCACCGCGATCGCCATTTTGCGCGAGAATAGCCAAATAAAGGCTCGGTCAACCCAATTATCGGCGTAGTCAGTTTTAGACTCGATGGACATACCCAAACGCAAACCCCCATACCCTGAACAAGCTCTTAACCAAATCGTCTCCATTCCATCATAGAATGAGGCGATTGGTTCAGGGGTATTCCCCAGCGATCGCCCTAGCCCAGCCAAATTCCTACACAATCCATGCTGACCCATGATTGAATAGGAGCATAGAAATTGAACTTTTGTTAAGAGAGGAATCTATGTACATAGTGCAGATAGCATCGGAATGTGCCCCTGTCATTAAGGCAGGAGGGTTAGGCGACGTCGTATATGGACTGAGCCGCGAACTCGAACTGCGGGGGCATACCGTCGAGCTCATCCTGCCCATGTACGACTGTATGCGCTACGACCATATCTGGGGGCTGCATGATGCCTACCGCGACCTATGGGTGCCCTGGAATGGTGGTTCGGTGCATTGCTCTGTCTTCTGCGGCTGGGTGCATGGACGG
>DATNRH010000236.1 GCA_036703605.1 Candidatus Obscuribacterales bacterium
TAGAGCAGCTCTGCTCTAGTGACCTCGGAGACATCAAAGCGAATCGAGGCCCATTGCTCGCAGAATTTAAGCGACGGATCAGGGAAGCAATTCTAGTCATCATTGCTAGTGCTGACTTGTCGGATGCCATCCTTCAGTGGATTGAAGATATCAGGGGAGAAAAGGCATTCATTGTTAGGTCGGCACGTCAGCCGCTAGGGTATGATGTCGCGTTGATCGATTCTCCGAACTGCGCGGGGGCGATCGCTGAGTTCCGTAAGCGGCACAAAAATCGACCTGAGGGCACGCTATCGATGCTCCTCACCGATAGTAAGCGGCTGGCTACGGCTACGGCGCGATCGATGGAGAATGATGAAGGTGAAAAGGTGCTGCTGATCACTCAAGACACCATGGGTGAAGCATTGGTGCAGCTCTATATGGCATCCAAGGGCGCTGTTAACCCCCAGTTGATAGAACAGGGCTATACAGCCATCATTACCTCGCCATCAGTGAGGGAAGGGCTATCGATCGAGCAATACACCGATCTAATCAGTTCCGTCTGGAGCATCAACACCGGCGGTTCAATCGGCGCGGCTGCGATCGCCCAAACCTTGGATCGACTTCGATCAATCTGCCAACGGTTCCTATACCTTCCTGAAACGGGCAAGGGATTCAATAAGATCACTCAGGCTACTACACCTGCTCAGGCCCGGCAGGATCTTGAGTTGTCCAAGAAACCGTTGGCTAGTCAGGTTCGGCGATCGCTGCAGCCCGACATCACCCAGGTGACGGATGCAATCGACTGGTATAGCCAGGATGTGAATATGTGGGCGGCGCTGGTGGCTCAGCACAATGCCGGTGTATGGAAGCTTAAAGAAACCGTCCTAGGGTTGCTCAGGAATGAGGGGAAGATCATTACTCCCTATACCCTAACGGTAAGCGCTGCGGATATTGCAACCAGCGATAAAGCGTTTAAGGCGGCCCGGCTCAAGATTCGAGAAGAATATGAGACGGCGGTAGCCAGTGCGATCGACATCTCAGAAGA
>DATNRH010000237.1 GCA_036703605.1 Candidatus Obscuribacterales bacterium
CAGTTGAATAGCAGTATTGGCGATCGCCATGATCGGCTGGGTAATACGTCGAGAGAGGAGATATACGGCGACGAGGAGCAATCCAGCAGAACTCAGTCCGATCAACAAAATTTGGCGGGCTAGTTGGCGAGCAGGGAGGAAGGCTTCATTTTGGCTAATTTCAGCCACAAGGGCCACGTTTTGCTTAGGCAGCCAGCGATAGACCCCCACAACTGGAGTCCCTTCATAGTTGACAAAGCTCCCTTGGGCACTGCGTTTGGCGATCGCCAGAGCAATACCTGGACTGACAACCTCATCCGTCTCATCCGTATCATCCGCCTCAGATTCTGTGTTTATCCGCGAAATGAACACCGTTTGAGATCTAGGGCGGCCAATTAAATAGGTTTCTGCCGACTCACCCAAACCAGTATTCTCACGAATGAGATCATCAATATCGGTAAGATCTAGGTCAACGGTAATCGCTCCCATTTGTACGTTCTCTTGGTCTAGCAGCGGGGTGGCAAAGGTGATCGCTGCTCGCCCTGCAGAGGTAAGGTAGAAGTTAGGCACCACAGACTGTGCTCCATCCTGGGTAAAGTAGGTAGTGGGTTCACCCAGAGCTTTATAACGCCCCTCCAGATCTTTATTGCGGGACGAAAACACCACAAAGCCGCCGTTGGTAGTGATAGACACATTACCCAGGCTCGACTTCACGCGACTCAGTTGGTTAAAGTAATCCGTCAAGATCCCGTAGGCTTCTTGATACTCAGGCTCGTCAGGATCATAGATCAGCAGCGCTGCCACCTGTTGCCGCACCTCCGGCAGTTGGCTAATCAGCAGCACATCTTCCCGCTGGCTATCCACCCATTCATTCAGTTGAAACTCCTTGAGGGACGTCGCCACGGTTAAGCGATTGGTCACAGATTCTTCTAGGGCATTTTTCGCCCGTTGGTAGGCAGCGATCGCCACCGTACCCAGCATCACCACCGACAACAACGAGAAATAGCTCACCAACTGAGCCAGCAGACTGCGTCTCCAGAAGTTCATGACCACTCTCCAAAAATCTGTTTCACACGAGCGATCGCCTGATCGGTAGCTTGTTCTGGCGAGACGCCATCGTTCAGGACTTGCAGAATGGCTTTAGCCCACACATTATCCTGCAGAACTTTACTGTAGGCCGGTGCATAGACCTGATAGGAAGGGCGAGTATCCTGCTGATGTTGCTGCAGGGCCAAGGATAGATGGGGATCATTCACCGCATTCCAAAAGGGATCTTGCCAGAGAGAGCGAATGACTGGGAAAATCCGACCTTTGGTGGCTAACTGCAAGTATTTATCTATATTTGCAGGCTGAATAAAGTAGGCGGCGAAGCTTTCTGCAGCTTCAAGCTGGTCGGTGTCTTTCAAAATGGCCAGTTGTTTGATGCTGAGAATGGAGCGATGGGGACTGCCATCTGGCTTGTTGGGCCAAGGAATGGTGCGAATCTGGTTGAAATAGTAGTCCGTGGACTGTCGATTGTAGGGCGTATCTGGCTGCCGCTGACTAAAGGGCACCGATAGGGTACTGTTGACCGTCATCAGGGACTGTTGCTCAAGAAAACTGATATTGTTACCTGAATCCGTCCATTCCACGGCGGCAGGAGGAATATAGCCATCTCGGTAGAAGCCAACAAATTGCTGAATCGTGTCGATCAGTCCTTGGCGAATACCTGGTTCCTCAATCCGAAGGTTTCCTTGTTCATCTACCACCTCTAGGTTGTAGGCGTCTAGAAATTGCTCAAATTGCCAGAATGTGTCTGTCCCTAGATCCGAAAGACAAAGACCAATACCATAAACCGTATCCTTGCCCTGATCCCGCAACTGGGTATGGGCAGTCTGCCAAAACTGCCAAAACTCATTCCATGTGTTGGGAATCTCATCGTTATACAGCCCTGCTTCTGTCAAAAGCGGCTGCCAATAGTGCAGATGCACCGTATTCTGCCCAAACGGAAGCGCATAGTAGCTGCGCGCTTGGGTGACATTATTTTGGTAGTACACCGACTCCAAGGCCGTGGGTGTAATGGTGTCTTGAATCGGTTCCACCAAGTGGGAAACATCTGCCAATTGATCGTTCCAGGCAAGGCGAGGGAAGAGATTGGTATCGGCTGGAAAGCTAAACACAACATCCGGCGATCGCTCTTCTTCAATGGCTCGCTGAGTATCGCCCAAGATGTCACGATCGGGCAGGAGGACTAAATTGGCTTCAAACCCAGAGGCTTGCTCCCAATCTGACACCAGTTGCACAATCACCTCATTCTCTTCTGGCAGAAACCCCTGGGTCCACCAGATGGTGAGCTTGTCATCCGCCACCGTCTCCACGCCTGCGGGCATGGCTTCAGAATCCGCATCAGACTGGATAACGGGGGTACCCTGAGCACAGGTAATCAGCCCTAGCGTTAAGCTGGCTAGGATGAAAACTCTTAAGATTTGCTTGAAGGTCACCATAGTTTCTTACGATTCATACTGATCCAGATAGTTAATCAAACGACTGTTGGACAAGGTGTTGTCGCTGGTAGTGCTGCACCCCAAACCGCCAAGATATCCACAATCCGCTCCGCTGTATTCCCATCCCATAGGTCAGGAATGCGGCCGGTTTTGCCCTGCCCCTCTAGAATTTGAAACACTTCCTGAATGATGCGATCGGGATCTTGCCCTACTAAGGTATTGGTGCCTTCGATGACGGTTTCGGGGCGATCGGTATTGTCCCGCATGGTGAGACAGGGAATGCCTAGCACCGTTGTTTCCTCCTGAACGCCGCTGGAATCCATGAGCGTAAACTGAGCCGACGATAGAGCGCAGATGAAGTCTAGGTAACCCAGCGGTGGCGTCACCCAGACCTGATCTAGGCTATCAAGTCGAGCCTGTAGTCCAAACGTTTCCAGCCGCTGCTGCGTACGAGGATGCATGGGAAACAGGAGGGGCACCCGTTCGCTCACCGTGGCGATCGCCTCTAGCAAGCGTTCAAGCATCACCGGGTCATCTACATTACCAGGACGATGGAGGGTCACCAATCCGTACTGCTGAGGCTGAACTGGGTAGGTCTCTAGCAGTGTGGATTGGTGACGAGCCCGTTCGAGATTGGCCTTGAGGCTATCAATCATCACATTGCCCACGAAATGAATGGCTTCTGGGGCAATACCCTCCCGCAACAGGTTATCCGTGGCGATCGCCGAGGTGGTGAAGAACAAATCGCTAATGGCATCGGTGCAGATGCGGTTAATCTCCTCCGGCATGGTTCGATCCCAACTGCACAACCCTGCCTCCACATGGGCGATGGGAATATGTAGCTTGGAGGCAGCTAGGGCTCCCGCCAAGGTAGAGTTCACGTCGCCTACCACCAGCACTAAGTCAGGCTGATAGTCCTGCATCACCTCTTCTAAGGCGATCATCGTCCGCCCCGTTTGCTCGGCATGGGACCCCGATCCAATCCCTAAAAACACATCTGGCGCAGGCAGTTGTAGGTCATCAAAAAAGACCTGAGACATACGGTCATCATAGTGCTGCCCGGTGTGAACTAATTGCCACTGCATCGTGGAATAGAGATTCATCTGACGCAGAATGGGCGCGATCTTAACAAAATTGGGGCGTGCTCCTACAACATTGAGGATTTTCACGTCATGACTCCAAATAAGAGAACCCAAAGTGGCAAAAGAAAGAGTAGCGCTAAACAGCCAAACACGAGCGTCGTAACGGCCAGTTCTCGATCAAGACCATAGGCCTCTGCAAACACAACCGTTGCAAATGCTGGCGGCATCCCCATTTGCAGCACGAGGGCTAACTGGGTTTGTTCTGCTACTCCAAAAAACATCAGTCCGGTTCCTACCACTAAGGGCACAAGAACCATTTTGATGCCAAGGCATGGCAAAGCCTGCTTCAGCTTACGGAGTGACGTAAGCTGACTGAGCTGCATACCGATGAGTACTAGGGCTAAATTCACAATGCCCCAAGCACAGGTTCGGAGACTGGTCTCCGCGAATTCTGGTAGATTCACTAATCGTAGTAGCAATCCGAACCCCAGGCTCCAAATTGCAGGATTCTTCAAAATTTTTTCAGAAAGCTTTACAGAACTCCCTTCCCCAACGGTGCCGTATTTAGCAGCAAGAACCACTCCAACCCCATAAACCCCAACAAAGGTGCCGAGGAGATCGTAGAACAAAGCCCAAGCAAAGTAGTCGGGGCCAACCAGGCCAAGAACCACCGGGAATCCCATATACCCAGTGTTTCCCACCATCATAGCCAGCAAAAAGCTACCTTGGGTGGCGCGAGACCAGTCGCTATTGCGAAGTATCAAACCCGTGTTGGGAGCATGGTCATCCAGCCCTTTAGACATGGCCCGGAGGCGTTCGTCTCCCACCCCCAGGTCAATCCAAACCCAGGCGAAAGCAGCACCCACCGCGATCGCCACCCAAGCTGTTACCGGGGCAATCAGAATCCAGCCCGATAGGTCAGCCCGATACAAAAATGCCACAATACTAATGGGCAGCCCAATCCAAAAGATAAATTGACCCAGTTTGGCCGATGCCCCCTTTGGCAAAAGACGACCTAACACCCATCCTAAAGAAATCCAACCCGTGAGAGGGATGTAGAGTTTGATGAGAGCAGGAATGAGATCAGGCATAGGACTCAGGTAATTAGATAAACTTAGCTAAGTAACCAACAAATGTAGCAACCTTGTGACAAGGCTCAGGTTTCCT
>DATNRH010000238.1 GCA_036703605.1 Candidatus Obscuribacterales bacterium
ATGTATCGGACAAGACCCCATTTAGGTGTGTATGGTAAAAGGTGCGATCGCTCCCCGGCGAGATCAGAATCCTCTGGATTTCTGCGGATCTGGTCAGTCAGCCTACTGCGCGGACGCATCATTGACAATTAAGATAGATGAAGCGGTACCGCTCCATAGGTGTTTATGACGTTTACGCTAACTGGGTCAGATTCGATTACTGGCTTGACTGCTCCAACGGTTCATCGGTTATCCAACGGGTTAACCATTGTGGCAGAGCAAATGCCCGTTGAGGCCACCAATCTCAGTCTTTGGCTAGGAGCCGGGTCAGCCGTTGAGTCCGATGACATCAATGGCATCGCCCACTACCTAGAACATATGATTTTCAAAGGCACGCGGCAACTGCCGACCGGGCTCTTTGAGCGCACCGTTGAACAGTGTGGAGGGGCCACCAACGCCGCCACCAGTCAAGACTATACCCACTACTACATCACCGCCGCCCCCGACGATTTTGCCACCCTAGCTCCCCTGCAAATCGAGATGGTGCTGAATGCTGCCATTCCCGATGATGCCTTTGAGCGAGAGCGATCGGTCATTCTCGAAGAAATTCGTCGATCCCACGATAATCCTCGCCGCCGTAGCTTCTACCGATCCATGGAAGCTGCGTTTCAGCACTTACCCTATCGCCGTCCGGTCTTAGGGCGCGAAGAGGTCGTCCGATCGCTCACGGCGCAGCAGATGCGCGAGTTCCATCACACCTGGTATCGCCCCCAGTCCATCACGGCTGTGGCTGTGGGTAACCTGCCGGTGGAAGACTTGGTGAGCATTGTGTCCGATGGGTTTGATGCCGCTTTATCAGAGCGATCGCTCCAGGATCGTCCCCTGGAGATCGAACCATCCCTGACTCGGCCGTCCTACCTAGCCGCCGAGCAACCCTTTGAAACTATTCAGCGCTACGACTACGAAGATCCCACGCTGCAGCAGGCCCGGTTAAGCCTGATGTGGCGGGTGCCCGGTATGGATGAGGTGCATCACACCTATGCGTTGGATGCGATCGCCTATATCCTGGGTCAGGGGCGGACAGCGCGACTGGTGCGCGATCTACGGGAAGAACGGAAATGGGTGACCAGCGTATCCGCCACCAATATGACCTATGCGCGGCAAGGCATCTTTCAAATCACCGTGCAGTTGCCGGCAGCAGCCATTCCTGAGGTTGAACAAGCGATCGCCAACCACCTGCAATCGCTCCAGACAGATGTTATTCAAGACGAAGAGCTAGAGCGGGTGCGCACTCTGGTTGCCAATCAATACATTTTTGGTAACGAGACCCCTAGCAATCGTGCTGGACTCTACGGCTATTACCACACCCTTGTGGGTGACCTTACCCCAGCGCTGAACTACCCGGCCCGCATCCGCGCCCTGGATGCCATCGATCTGCAGCGTGCTGCGCAGCAGTATCTCTCACCGCAGGCCTGCGGCATTGTTGTTTCCAAGCCAGCCTCCTAGCCCCATGTGGACTGATATTGCCACCCACATTAGTCAAACTACCGATAGCCCCTTTCAGGTCAAGCACCACCGTCCTGTCGGCGGGGGCTGCATCAACCAGGCCTATGCCCTCGACGGGGGCGATCGCGCCTTTTTTGTGAAGCTCAACCAGGCTAGCCAAATCGGCATGTTTGAGGCCGAGGCCTTGGGGCTCAAGCAAATCTACCAGTCCCAAACTATCCGCGTTCCACGGCCCATTTGCTGGGGAATTACCGATAGCCGGTCTTACCTGGTGCTGGAGTGGCTGAATTTTGGCTATGGCACCCATCAATCCTGGGACGATATGGGGCGGAATCTAGCGGCAATGCATCGTGTGAGCAGCGATCGCGGCTTTGGCTGGGATCAATCCAACACCATTGGCGCAACTCCCCAGCCCAATCCCTGGACCCAGAGCTGGCTCGACTTTTTCCTTGAGCATCGCATGGCGCACCAGTTCCGCCTAGCCGCCCGCCGAGGGGGCCATTTTCCTCAGCAGGCCGCACTCATGGCCGCCATTCCCGACCTACTAGCAGGCCATCATCCCCAACCCTCCCTCGTCCACGGCGATCTTTGGTCAGGGAATGCCTCGGTCACCGTAGACGGTGAACCCGTGATCCTCGATCCAGCCACCTACTTTGGCGATCGCGAAGTGGACATTGCCATGACGGAACTCTTCGGTCGCTTTCCTAACGAATTTTATAGCGCCTACCAGGCCGCCTATCCCCTCGACCCCGGCTACGATCGCCGCAAACCCTTGTATAACCTGTATCACGTCATCAACCACTTCAACCTCTTTGGTGGTGGTTATGAGTCGCAAGCCAACAGCATGATTGCTTCTCTACTACGATAGGCCACCGCCTATGTTATGCTAGAGATGACTCGGACTCATGCAGTTACAACGCCTCAATCTTGTCAGGGCCGGAAGGCAGCAGCAATACGGGATGCTTGTGATAGGCGTGAACTCCGGGTCACCTTTGTTTTAAACCAAGGTTTGACCTCGACATCTCTTCACCGTTTGGTCAACCGCAGTCATTGAATCCCGCGACAGAATCTCAGCTTGGCTCAGCCTCGGTCGGTATCTGTCTCAAGTCAAAAGGCGGTGCGTTACGGCTTCGAGCACCTTACAGGAGATGCAACCGGCCCGGCGGCATCTCCTTCATGTGAGCTGGTCGAGGTAGAGTTGTCGGTGTCTCTGAGGTTGAGTCCGAGAACCGCGATCGCCCCTAGCCCTTGAGAAACTCCACGAGTTCCTGCAGTTTCTCCCAGGCAGCACCGCTTTCCAAAATGGCCCGCGCATGGTCAATACCTTGACGGTAGGCAGCTTGGGGCGTCTCAGCAGCGATCGCTCCCCCTACCTGCAACGCCAAGGCCGCATTCAGCGCCACCACATCCATTTGGGCCGCCGTGCCTTTGCCCTGGAGGACTGCCGAGAGAATCTCCACGTTCTCCGAGAGTTCTCCCCCCTTCAGAGCCTCCGTCGATGCTGCCGTCAGACCCAAGTCTTGGGGATTGAGGGTCAGGGTTTCCACCCGTCCTTGGCTGACGACTGCTAGATCGGTGACATCGGCTAGACCAGCTTCATCGAGCTTTTCCCGACCGTGCAGGACAATCGCCTGCTCCATGCCCAGTTGATTCAACGCCTCCGCCATCACCGGCACCAAGGCCGAGTCAAACACCCCTAGCACCTGTCCCGTAGGCTTGAGGGGATTGACCAAGGGGCCCAGCAGGTTAAAGACCGTTCGCACCTTCAGGGTCTTGCGAATCGGTACTACTGCCTTCATCGCTGGATGCCAGCCCGGAGCAAACAGAAAGGTAATGCCGACCTCTTGCACTGCCTCCTGCACTCGATGCAAATCGGCACCCAAATGAATCCCCAAGGCATCCAGCACATCGGCTGAGCCCACCTTGCTCGACGCAGCCCGGTTACCATGCTTGACCACAGCAACGCCCGCTGCCGCTGCCACAAAGGCCACGCAGGTGGAAATATTAAACGTCGATGCGCCATCGCCCCCGGTGCCGCAGGTATCAATGCGAGGCGTTGGCAGAGCATCGAGGGTGAACTGCTCTCCCATGGACTGGGATTGCAGCACCTGGGCCATGCCCGCCAGCTCGGTGGCGGAAACACCCTTGGCTTGAATGGCTGCCAGAATGGCCCCCGACAACACCGGCGGAATGGCATCTTCCAGCCATCCCTGCATCAACTCCGCCGCCTGCTGGCGATTGAGGGATTGGCGATCGAGGAGTTGGGATAAACAAGATGACCAGTCAACAGCGGTTGAGGAAGAAACGGCACTCATAACGGTTATGTGATAAAACAACAGGCGGATGGCATCCCTGCAAGGCAAGCGTCGGATTTGCCTAACTCTCCAGCAACACTAGGCAGGCGTCTTGAGAACCTGGGCGACTGCACCGGCCAAGGCCGATCGCACGCCGCTGACCACGTGATCTTGCTGGGCTGGGGTGAGTTCAGGGAACATGGGTAACGATAGCACCTGTTGGGCCACCTGTTCGACCACGGGCAACTGTCCCGCTGGATAGCCCAACTCTGCATACACCGGCTGTTGGTGCAGCGGGATAGGGTAGTAAATCATCGAACCAATGCCTTGGGCTTGCAACTGCTGGCGGATCGCTTGGCGCAGGTCAGGGGTAGCCGTCTCGGCCGTGAGCCGCAGGGTGTATTGATGCCAAACGGCCTGCCCACCGGCGATCGCCCTCGGAGGATCTACGCCGTCCATCTTCGACAGGGCGCTGTAGTAACGGTCAGCGATCGCCTGCCGTTGAGCATTCCAGCCATCCAGATAGCGCAGTTTGATGGTCAAAATAGCAGCTTGGATGGCATCTAGGCGGCTATTGATCCCAACGACCGTATGGCGATAGGTTTGGGGTTGTCCATGGTTGCGCAGGAGGCGGATTTTTTCAGCGATCGCCGCATCAGACGTGGTCACCGCTCCGCCATCGCCGCAGGCTCCCAGATTTTTGGTGGGGTAGAAGCTAAAACAGCCGACATGGCCAAAACTACCCACCTTCTGCCCCTGCCAGGTTGCTCCCGTCGCCTGGGCACAGTCTTCAATGACGATCAGATTATGGGCTTGGGCGATCGCCATCAGCCGAGTCATATCCACCGGCTGCCCAAACAGATGCACGGGCATGATGGCCTTGGTGCGATCGGTGATGGCGGCTTCCACCTGATTGAGATCTAGATTATAGGTTTGGGCATCAATATCCACAAACACAGGGGTCGCCCCTACCGCGCTGATCATCTCCGCCGTGGCAATGAAGGTAAAGGGCGTCGTGATCACCTCGTCGCCGGGGCCAATATCGTAGGCCCGCAGCGCCAACAGTAGGGCATCGGTGCCGGAATTGCAGCCAATGCAATCCGCCGTACCGACATAATCGGCAAACTGCTGCTCAAAGGTTTGCACCACAGGGCCATTGATATACCGCCCAGAGGCGAGAATGTCCGTCACCGCTTGGCGGATGTCGGGCTCCAAAGTTTGATATTGCTGCGTTAAATCTAACGGTGGAATATAGTTCACTCGCTTACACCACAATCATGTTGTATCAGACAGCCACAGGCTATTGGGATCATGCCAGAAATCTGGCGATCGCGCTGAGTCTGCCAAAGAACATCCCAAGAGTCTTAGCCTAGGAACCAGCAAGACGACCTTAGAACTTCAATCGTCTTGGCTGGGAGACGGGGCTGGCTCTTGATCCAAGACCTCGATGTAGGCAGGGGGTACATAGCCAGACAGACTCGGCACATAGCGCCCAAATAGGCTACCGTCGGCATTGTACACATCAATCTCAACCCTAGCCGCATTACCGACCTGAGCAACTTGATGAAGGATGGTATCCATGGAAGCGGATAGGGGCATCGAGGCGGAGGTTGGCTGGGGGAAACTGGCTGCATTTGCTTGATACGTAGGCGTTAATCGCAACTGCACCTCTTCGCGACTGACCTGAAACGTACAGCGGGCATTATCGCCACCGCAGAGTTTATTCAACTCAGTTTCGGCGGTTTGGGCAGCGATCGCCATTTGTAGATTCTGCCTTGCATCTTCTAGGGCCAGGGCATAGGAATTCACCAACGGCTGCACCTGGTCATGGTAGGACGAATCCGTCGGCACCTGCTGGGCATTGGTTAGCGCGTTCTGCCAAGCCGCCACTGCCTGAGACCACTGCTCTTGCTGCTCATAGGTCGCCGCTTGATCGGCCAACTGTAAGGATTGTCGATAGACCGTGGTGGATAGTTCCTCTTGGCTGAGGCGATCGCGCAGGGTTGCCATACGGGTACTGTAGAGCGACAGAAGCTGCTGGGCCTCGGCATGACTCATGGTGTGAGCTGGCACAGGCTGCAACATTTCCATAGCAATTTGCCAAGCCGTATAGGCACTCTGCCACTGCTCTGGGGAATCGCTCCCCGCCTCTTGCTCCGTGGCGCGCTGGGCCATTTCCCTCGCCGACCGTACCCGACTTTGGGCCTCCTGCTCCATCTGAATGCGCTGGTTGATGGCCGCCAGATTGCCGCGATATTCCTCTAGCTTCTGCTGCGCCAACCCATGCATCGGACTATCGGCAGGCACCTCCTCCAACTGGGCGATCGCCGACTCCCACAAGTCGCGAATGTCTTCCCAGGTCGCGATCGGATGGGGCGGATTCTGGCTCCGCTGAGCCGCTGCAAAGGCATCTGCTTGAGCATCGACTACACGACCCACCACCTTGACGTGGTCATCATAGCGATCGCGTTGGGCCAAGGCATCCTCGTAATAGCCAGACCACTGAGGCACCACCGTCGTCAGATAGCTAGCCTCCGTCAGTTGCTCATAGATAGCCTTGACATCCGCAGCCGATGTAGCCGATGCCATCTGCCCTTGGGACTGGGTGAATAGCTCCTCGGCCTGCAGCAGTGGGCGACAGCTTCCTAGCATACAGGGACGACTCAGCACATAGGCCGCCACCCCCGCCACTACGACTAGCCCCGCCACCGCAGCACCTAGCCGCCAAGGCAGTCGCTTAGCGGGACGCTGCGATGGAGACGATGATTCATCTGGAGGCTCCTCATCCTCCACCATGGCAGACTCAGGCATGGCAGACTCGGACACCCAGTTCGACAGCTCATCCTCAGAAAGCAAATCAGCGGTCTCATCGTCCGTGAGTGCTTCAATGGGAGCGATCGCTTCTATCTGAAAGGGATGGAATGCATAGGGTTGGGGCTGCTCCGCCACCCGTAAGTAGAGCTGCACCGCCAGCATAGAAACATCGGTCAGGAACGGATGCAGTAAATCGTTCGTCTGAGCATTGAGTGCTTTGCGCAAAGTCGAAAAGGCTCGCTTAGCATCCAGCGAAATATCTGGGGGATGCTGAGCCAGCACCAACAGTTTTTCCTGTTTGATCACACATCGCACCTCGACCGGTACCGGTACCTCTTGTTGCAGAGTGTCTTGTAGGTACTGACCGAGCGATCGCAGTTGGGATTGGTAAGATGCCGTTTCCATCACGCTAAACCTACGATGTTAAGCCAGCGACAGCGGGAGACCATTGATACTTAAACATACCTCTCATACCCCTAGAATCTAACCACTATCAGGATACAAGGGCAGAGCCGAAGACGCACCAGCGTTCAACGATATACTAGACACAATTTGAACCTATTTCAGCTTAAGCATTCATTCACAAAACTGCCACTAGCCTATTCTCTCACCCATAGTTGCGTCCCTAACCTGGCATGAGAGGCTAGGGTGGTATCAGGGATCGTGTATGACCGGCCGCGATCGCTTCGGTAACCTTGTTCACCGCTCCACGATGAGAAAACACGAGGTGCAGCCCAGGGGAATGCAGCGTCTTAGAGGTTTGGTATGAACATTCTCATTGTTGAAGACGAGGCAGATATTAGCCAATTGATCCGACTCTATTTGGAGAAAGAAGGCTTTACCTGCGCAGATTGCCGGGATGGGCTTACGGCCATCCAGCTCTTTCAAGACCAGCAGCCTGATTTGATTATTCTCGACTTGATGATTCCGGGTTTAGATGGCCTAGAAGTCTGTGCCCGCATTCGCCAACAGCCGGGCAGTAAGGATCCCTTCATTCTCATGCTAACGGCCAAGGGAGAAGAACTCGATCGGATCATTGGCCTGTCCACCGGCGCAGATGACTATATGGTCAAACCCTTTAGCCCTCGGGAACTCGTTGCTCGGGTGCGGGCTCTGCTGCGGCGATCGCTCCGCCATGGCTCCCAAGGGCAGATCTATGAAACGCCTAACTTCTGGGTGGATCTCGATCAACGTTTAGCCCAGCGACAGCAGGACGGTCAACTCACCCCCCTCGATCTCACCACCCTAGAGTTCGATCTATTGTCCATGTTCATCAGCTATCCAGGGCGGGTGTGGAGCCGTAGCCAAATTATCGATCGCATCTGGGGCAGCGATTTCTATGGCGATGAACGGGTTGTGGATACTCACATCGCCCGCCTGCGCAAAAAGATTGAGCTGGATCCTGCCCAGCCTACGTTCCTCAAAACCGTCATTGGCGTGGGGTATAAATTTGAAGATGGCTAACTGGGGATTGCGATCGCGCCTATTTTTCTCCCACATCATCGTCATGGTGATGGGACTGAGTGTGCTGATTATCATGGGCAAATTTTCATCCCCGCGCTTCTTCATCATCTATCTGCGGCAAATTGAAGGTGAGGGCTACACCGTGCAACAGGTGCGTACTCGGCTCATCCAAGGCTTTGAAACCGCTTGGAGTCGGGGGGCTTTGTGGTCTGTGGTGGTAGGAGCATCTGCTGCTGGCGGGCTGAGCTACTGGTCATCTCGCCGCATCATGCAACCGCTGGAACAGATGGAGAGAATCACCCAGAAATTTTCCACGGGACACATGGATGCCCGCGTCCCCTCTAGCGAAATTCCCGAACTCGATCGCCTAGCTTCGGGCTTCAACCGCATGGCTGCCGATCTTGAAGGGGTCGAACAACGGCGGCGGGATCTAGTGGGCGATCTCGCCCATGAATTACGCACGCCCTTGACTATCGTAGAAGGCTATCTGGAAGGTCTAGCGGATGGTACCTTACCTGCCTCTAATGATATCTACCAAAAACTTACCCGAGAAACGCGGCGGATGCGACGATTGATCAATGATCTGCAAGAATTGTCTAAGCTAGAAGCTGGCTCTTTGCCCATCAATGCCATCCCGCTGAATCTACAACCGCTGCTGAACACGGTGATTGAACGATTTTCCAGTCAACTCACTGATGATAGTCCTACCTTATCCCTCGATTGTCCTACAGATATTCTCATGGTGCTTGCAGATGCTGAACGGGTGGAGCAAATTCTCGGCAACTTGATTGGCAATGCCCTGCGCTATACTCCTGCTGGCACCATTACGGTGCAGGTGACTGCTGAAGCAACTCAGGTATGGATTGCGGTCATAGATACAGGCATCGGCATTGCGCCGGAAGACTTGCCCCATGTTTTTGAACGGTTTTGGCGCGCCGATCGCTCCCGCGATCGCCATTCTGGGGGCAGCGGTATCGGTCTGGCCATCTGCCGCCGCCTGGTAGAACTCCAAGGTGGCGTAATTGAGGTTACTAGTGATCTGGATCAGGGCAGCACATTCCGATTTTGTCTACCCATAGCAACCTAGCGATCTTTAGTCGAGAGCGATCGCTTTTCTGTTTTCTATGATTGGGGGAGCATAGCGTAATACAGTTCTTGGCAGCCCCTATTAGAGTATTAAGACCAAGATAGTTCATTCATCAACTTGCTAAAGTCGTTAGCTACAGCCTCAAATCTTTCATAAGATCCTTCGAACATACCACCTTTAATCGGCAGCCACTGTTCCTTTTGTTTAGTAGCCTCATTAACAACTTTATGAAAAGGTGATTTGTCTCCGCTTGTGTACTTCCAAGTAAACCTGCCAAATGGTCCCCATGCGGAGCCATCGGTTTGCTTTCTAAGATCGGCAACGGCTAAAGCATATAGAACTTCAAACTCA
>DATNRH010000239.1 GCA_036703605.1 Candidatus Obscuribacterales bacterium
AATCCGGCGAGGAAGGTGCAGATGGGCTTGGACCAATCCTTGGAGAGCCGCATGGACATGAGCTGTTGTTCGAGGGTAGTGCGGGTGTTCTGGGCAATGACTCCGGAGCCAAACTTGCGGCACAGCTCTGCGTAGAGCTGCTGGCCGTCCCCTTCCTCGGGGGTGTTCTGAATGGTGTAGCGCCGGACGATGGAGACAGCGGTGGGTTCCTTGATGCAGTGGACAAGGACGGCATGGACAAACTTTTTGATCTGGGCAAACACAGCGATGGCGTCCGGAGTAGCAGGGATGTAGTCGGGGTCAAGGGCATCCTCCAATCCCTGGGAGACAGCGGTGGAACGGAAGTGGCGGTTCCACGTGTTGAAATGGGCTTTGTCCTGGAACTTGGTGAAAACCGACATGTCGCGACGGATACCGCGCTGGAAGGCCGCCAAGGACGGAGTAGGGGACACCACCGGAGCAGAGGAGGTGCCAGGGGCCGCAGGGACAGTGGACGTAACAGGTGCGGAGGTAGCCACAGGAATAGCGGATGGAGAAGGAGCGGTGGTAGTCACAGGCACAGCGGCTGGTGCCGGAGCCGTGGTAGTTGGAGGGACATCGGATGGGGCCGCCGCCGGGGCGGTCGTAGCAGCAGTGGCAGGAGCAGCGGCGGCGGCAGGAAGGACGGGTACATCGCCAGCAGGGGGCCGGCCGATGGAGAAGCAATGGGTGCGATAACGGAGGAAGGACTCGGCGGAGAAGCGGGCAACGAAGTCATCAGCGTCCCAGCTCGCGCGGTTGTAGGCCCAGCCACGCACGGCAATGAGGGTTCTAGCTTGGGACACCGTCAGGAAGCGGCTCCGAGTGAAGTCATCATCGGAGAGCTCAAGGAAGTCAATGAGGGTAGAGGGCCCTAGCTCGTTGAGGGCCTCGCGGTACGGAGAGTCGGCTGCAGCGCCGCCAAGGACGGAGAGGAGGTGTTCGATGGGGTCCGCAGGGGGTCCATCGGCAGCAGGAAGGGAGTCCAAGTCGTTGGGATTGGGGGCGCCGGCGCCACTGGAGTCGTTGGAGTGGACGGAGTTGGAATCGGACATGTCAAGGGGATAATGGGCTCTCAAAGGGTAGAAGGGGTTGTAGGTTGCAGCACGGTGTTGTTCCGACGCTCTGCAACGGTTGCGCAATCAATGGAAGGCTTGGGACGTCTCCGCAAGCTCACAGGTCAATGGGATAGAAGGGGGGCCGCAGGAGATGGACCGCAGAAGATGGCCGCAGAAGATGGGCCGCAGTAGATGGGCCGCAGTAGATGGGCCGCAGAAGATGGGCCACAGTAGATGGGCCGTAGTAGAGAGCAGGAGGGAGTGTAGGTTGTTTGCCGGTAAACTGCAGGGGCAGGCCGGACTAGATCCCAATGGTAGAGAGAGGTAGGTGTAGGTAGCAGTGGAGGTGCAATTTTCGCCTGAAAATGACCAATGGAGGTGCCAAATGACCCTTGAAAAAATGGATGACAATGGGGGAACTGGCGGATCCGCTCCTGAGCTGAATAATGGGTTGTAGAAGCTGAAACAAATATCAATACAACCGTCTTGAGCTCTTTGTGATGATGCAAAAAGAACGGAGAAAATCCGAGCACTTGGGGGCTCGCGGCGACGGTATAATTGAATGGCTTCTTTCTTGGAGAGTTTTGAGAAGTGGAAACTTGCGAATCCGCTCCTGAACTGAATACTGGCTTGTAGAGACTCAAACAAGTACGGAAAGGAACGCCCTAAAGTTCTTGATACAATGAAAAAAGAACGGGTTCAATCCGAGTACTTGGGGGGGAATGGCGACGATTTTAGTGAAGGGTCTTCTTTGTTGGGTAATAATGACTGTTGCTTGCGCGCGCAAAAGAGGTGCAGAGAGGCTCAGGGCGACACTACTGCGACTGTTAATCTGTCAGATGGTTGCCTACGTAGCCAAGGGTGATCAGTCCTCCTACTGTAGACTACCAAGATGGTTATTCAAATGGTTGGCCACTACAACAACGGTGTGAAGATTAAAACTGAATGAATGGAGAATGATCGATTGTTTGTTCGACAGAGGTGCGAGATTTTCCGTTGGGTAAGCTCAAGTCCCTCCAGTATGTGCGACCGAGTTTTGTGTCCCACGGGACTCGGGATCGGATACGAACTGGGGATTGAACTGGGGCTTGTGATTGAGTGTGAGAGGACCGATCTCACAGTCCGTCTCACAGACGGCTGTTACTCCCCTCGGTGCTTGAGCAGTCGGTCCAGAAGCACCGTCCAATGGGGCAAGTGGGGAAGATGCCGGGACAATGGTATCTCCCTTCCAGAAAAGCATGGGTTCAACATGCGACCACATGGTTGTGAAGTCGAGGGACTTGGTGAGGATATCTGATGGGTTCTCCTCAGATCGGACGTAGTGGAAGCGGATAACATTGCCTGCAATGGCTTCGCGGACGCGGTGATAGGACAGGGCATTCCAGCGCTTGGAGAGCTTGGAATGAGGAATGGTGGAACTGGTGACCACAGATTGGTTGTCTCCAAATAACCATGAGACACCATCGATAGGGACACCAAGTGCACGGAGGGTGAATCGAAGATCCATGATCTGCTCAGTGGCTTGACGAGCAGCCATGAATTCACTGCCGTAGGTGGCAGTCTCAATCTGGCTCTGTCTCTTCGAGAACCAGTCAATCGGAGTCTGATTGATAACATGGAGAATCCCAGTGCAGGATCTCCCCGTAGTCAGGTCATGCATGAGGTTGGCATCGACAAAGGTGGATGTGCGAACCACTCTTCCCTTGGGCGGTGGAAACATGCCCTCAGGGATATCTTCTTTAGGGTTGCCATAGACGGAGTACATCCAGTCATGGTGCTCAGGTTGCTCCCCATAGATGGACTCATAATTGGGGATGCCAGTGCGGTAGCGAATGGCTCCCTGGGGATACTTGCAAAGGTACCGAACGATCTGCTTGGCACGATCCAGGTGACCGACATGGGGCTCGGTACGGTATCGGCTCAAGGTCATCACAGCATGGGCGATGTCGAAGCGGCAGAGAGAGATTGTCCACTGGAGAGCACCGATGAGGCTCTGATACTTGGCTGTATCATCAGGGGTGCAAGGCTCGGTAGTGTCGAGCTCGGGTTGATCGCCCTTCATCAATGGAATGATGGGACGCTTGCCATGGGTCTTCGGTTCCTCCCCAAACAGTTGTTTGTAGTTGTCAGCAAGGCGGCGGACATAGGTCTGGCATCCATAGCAGAGGGTGCCATCGGCATCATTGAAGAAGTCTCCCCCAAGGTGGTAACGAGGCGGTCCAACACCCTTCAACTTGTAGTTGTATGGGGCGGATTGGAGGGCCTGCATGAAGGTAGTAGGATCCTTCATGGCGACAAGGAGATCATCAACATAAGTACAGACGTACTCATAGCAGTCTCCAGCATCACGGTACCACACATCGGGGTCACAGAGGGTAGGCTTGAAACCCATGTCATAGAGGGTATCAGCAAACTTGTCATGGAATCGGGCACCGGAGCTTCGAAGTCCGTAGAGTGCCTTGGAGATCAACAGAGTATGGCCAGCTAGGGGGCCGAATTCCTTGCCTGCAATGAAGGCAACCTTCTCTTTGGTATATGCCTCCAGATAGGCATTGCCAACATCTGCAGCACAGAGTTCAAGGTCATTGAGTTGGGACAGGAATGTGATGAGCCGGATGGAACGGAGGGAGGCAACACTGGAGTAGACAGAGTCCTTTGGAGGGGCGGTCAAGTGGCCACCTCCGACATAGCGGGCCTTTCGACGGCCGTCTTCCTTGCAATCAAAGATGATGTGACAACGAATCATTTTGTAGCCAGAGGGTAGCTGCCGGCCAACGCCATGGTCAATGAAGGTTTGGTATTGGGAGAGCTGGTCAATCTCAGTCTTGACAGCCTCAGCCCAAAGGGTATTGCCATTGGCTTCATCCAAGGCATAGGCTTCTTTGAGTGTTCTTGGAATCTGGACTCCAAACTTGTATCGAATGGCATTGTTGTGAGAGGCACGGCGGGCCTGGTTGAGCATCCTCTGGAGCTTCTTGGTACGACGGGCTGTGGGTTTGAGAAACTTCCACCCAGGTGTATCCAGCAGGTCGTGTTCCTTGGCATAGGTAGCGAGGGTTACCTTGTCTGTTTTTCCAACGAGATTGATGGGCTCCCATGTCTTGCTACCATCGGCCCATTGGATGAGGGCATTGTAGAGAGAGCCTTTGTATCTGGGAGTGCCCGGACGGAGCGGACCCTCATGGTCAAGGATGGCATCGTATGCCCAGGTGTCCAGCTCCCCATCAGCTTCAGCTCGGTGTTGGCGCTCAATGATATCAGACAGCTCATTGTAGGAGATAATCTCTTCCAGCTCCCCATCTCCAATGGACACAAGAAACTTGATTGCCTGATGGTCTTCAGCCTCACGGTCCAGGATCTTGCGCGTGACTTTGGCACGGAACTGCTCCCCAGTCTCAGTCTCTCGAAGGAAAGACAGGCCAAGGAGTTCCTCTGGAGAGAACTTGGGGACTTCCAGAGCTGTTGGATCTGCTAGGTCCATGTGATCGGCAGCTGTATAGAGGACAGGTGGGCGGTCGGATGGGGCTGTCTCCCCTCCATCAGCGATGGAAGGGCCGCCGGGGATGATGGGAGATCCCTGTGGACGAACACGGCGGTTGGGGAACATGGGATCTTTGGCAGCACGGACGTTGCTGCGGGCAATCAATTGCTCAGTGTCGTTGGTGAGAATCCAGTAGGTGAGGAAGTCGCCCTTCTTGGCAGCAGGGCCACACCAGCGGCCGAGCTTCTCACCACCGTTCTTGGAGTCCTCGTAGAAGACTTCCTGCCAGAAATGGTAGGTGAGGTAGGGAGACACGTCAGTGACTTCCCCGGTGACAACAGAGTTGGGGATGGCTCCATTGGTATTGACCAAGCAATTGCTGAGACCGATTACAAACAGCATGGTGATGAGCCAGAACTTGGAAGGTATAGCAAGCCGGTCCATGATGGAGTTGGATTGGCGCTTGACATCCTGAATCATGCGCTCAATTGGATTCTGATGTTCGTAGTAGGCCTCAGACTGCTTGTCCTTGACACAGTAGAGGCGGTGGAGGTCGGCAACCTTTCCATAGATCTCGGCTTTGGCATTGTCGGTTTTGAGGCCAATAGGTGCTCCAATATCACGGAGGAGCTCTTGATACACAGCAGGGATGTCGGACTCAGATCGGAGAGGATAGCCAACGAGGAACTTGGAGTCAATACCGCCAAAGAGTTGCAGCATTTGACAGCCTCCATGGCCAGGGATGCCGTCGTCGTGGGCTGGACAGTCGGCAAAGATGGTATCGCTGGTCCACCACTCGGGAAGACGGCGGACGTTGGCCGCAGGGAAGCGGGAGCGGAAGTGCTTGCGGAATGGGTGATGGATGGTGGCGCGATAGTACTGAGTAGTGGCATCAAGGGTGGCTTTGATCCGGTCGTTGGGGACCCACATGAAGTTGGGTTTGAGAAAGTCCAAATCCGGGAGCCGGGGGCGGACAGACTGGGGAAAGGCCGATAGGATGCGGCCACGGGCAGAGGCCACAGTGAAAGCAGCAACAGTATGCGTGTACAAGGCATGGATCAATGAATCAACAGCATGACAGTGGGAGTCGGAGCCAGGGACAAGGATGGGCGGGTCGGCCGCCAAAGGAGGGAGCCGCCCGGTAGACAGAGCAAGGTGGGTATGGCGGAGCTCCCCAAATTCATCAACAGTAGGGTCCTGAGCCTCACGGCGGGCCAGGGCAAGTGGCGGCATATCAAAGCCATCGGCAATAAACTCCTGGTCCATGACCGAAGGGTCCCAAGGAGAGTCAGAGGTGAAGAAGACATGCGGGAAGCGGGACAGGTCGGAGTCACTGGGGGCTGACATGTCAATGTAGGGCAAGCCTTCACGGATGTGAATGGGTACAACAAAGCCTTCAATGGTGATGATACACTGCATGCCGCCATTGGACTGGGCACGGTCGTCAACAAGTAGTCCAAAGCTTTCCATCTGGCCTTTGCAATGGATGGTACGGCCTCCATCATTGCGCTGGGCATAGGAGGAGAAGATGGCAATCACAGGGCCATCATGTAGGGTCTCAACCTTGGCCGCAGCCTGGACAATGGGCAGGTTCTCAAGGATATCGCGGGTAATCCCTTGGACGTTGGCAGTGGCAGTCAAATGGGTCTCAAGGATGATGGCATCGGAACCAATGAGCCCACCGTTGGCCCCTCCATCAATGAGGGCGCCTTTGACAGCACGGGAGGACTCATGGACCGTGTACAGGTGGGTGTGATTGGCACGGCGATAGATGGTGCCATTGACAGAGATGGTATCATCGGAGGCAGCCGGCGAGGGCCGGGCTTGGTGGGTGGACATGAGCTGCCGCACAAAGGTGGTAGGCTGAGAGACGCCGGAGGCCACAGTGCCACTAGACTGGGCAGGAACCTCGGCGGGAATGGACGGAGGGACGGAGGGCACCGTGCCGGTGTAGTTCGATCGCTGAGAGCGGGATGGATGGCCGGAGCCGCGGCCAGCGGCAGCACGGCGTTGCTTGCGCCGCTCCCGGAGCTCAGGGGAGAGGGCATAGAAGTCGGTATCATTGAGCCACACCGCCGGGTCTGTAGGGTCGGTGTGTGGGTCGGAGGGGCCAGTACGACGGCCACGGGAGCCAGAGTCATGGCGCCCACGGCCTTGCCCACGACCGCCACCGCCACTGCCACGGCCACGGCCGCCACGGCCACGGCCTCCACCATGGGGCTGGTTTCGCTGACCGGAGCCGCCTGGGCGATCGGAGTGACTGGAGTTGGCCTGCTGAGAGCGCCGGGCACTGGGAGGATGGGCGCGGTCGAGGCTCACAGCATGGGAATGGAGGGCCTCCATGATCTCGGAGAATGACAGGGTAGGATTGCCTTCGGTGAGGCGTAGCTGCTCAATAGCCGTGAGGTGGCTGTAGTAGGGTCCCATTTCCCGGTGGGGCTCCAAAGCACGTTGGAGTTGGTCGCGGCACCAGGTATCAGAGTACATGTAGGGGTCAGCGCTGGCCTCACGGAGATCCTGGATCCGATTCTGGAATCCGGCGAGGAAGGTGCAGATGGGCTTGGACCAATCCTTGGAGAGCCGCATGGACATGAGCTGTTGTTCGAGGGTAGTGCGGGTGTTCTGGGCAATGACTCCGGAGCCAAACTTGCGGCACAGCTCTGCGTAGAGCTGC
>DATNRH010000240.1 GCA_036703605.1 Candidatus Obscuribacterales bacterium
TAGCGCCAGCGATAATCTCTTCTGGTGCATGGTCTCCCCCCATAGCGTCTACTGCTATTTTTGCGCGTGTCGATGACATGTTGATCAGGTATAAAAGCCTCCCACATATTAGCAGAACGCTGTTGTGTCCTAGAAGTCACAATCTCTGATTCTTGGATGTTGGTTTCGGTTGCTAAGTATTGCTTATAGAATCTATGGCATGATTATTTGTCTAATGGGCGTCTGCTTCTAACGTTGATGGATCTATGTTGAAATTGCTAAGCCTTGGATTTCTTAGTTTTGTGAGTCAGGTGTGGCAGCCGGAACCGCCCCCGGATGTGATTCCCTATCGTGTTTTGGGTTGGCAGTCATCAACGGTTTTTGAGGTGAATTATGAGCCGGATCCTCAGGTAGAGGAGATTGTGCGGGGCTATGTCAATCAGCTTAAGGGTCAGGGTAAGCAGCCGGAGCGTCAGGGGGTTTGGATCCAGTCGGATTGGCTTGAGCTGGGTCAGAATCAGGGTACAACGCCTTTATCGGCGGCTTCTCTAACTAAGGTGGTAACGACTTTGGCCGCTTTGGAGAAGTGGCCGCTGACGCATCAGTTTCAAACCAAAGTTTATACGACTGGGGCTGTGAATAATGGGGTATTGCAGGGGGATCTCTATGTGGAGGGGGGGGATGATCCGCTGTTTGTCTGGGAGGAGGCGATCGCCCTTGGTAATGCGCTAAATCAGGCAGGGATTCGTCAGGTGCAGGGAAATCTGATTGTGGTGGGTCATTTTGCGATGAATTACGCCATCGATCCGCTGGTTTCTGCCCAGACGCTCCGCATGGGGATGGATCAACGGCTATGGAATAAGGAAGTAAGTAGTCAATATAATTTGATGCCGCCCGGTACGCCTAAACCCCAAGTGGCGATCGCCGGCACTATCCAGCAGAGTGAAGCCATCCCTGCCACAGCGACCCATATATTAACCCACCATTCCCTTGTACTGTCAGAAATTCTGAAGCTGATGAATATCTACAGCAATAATGCGATCGCCGAAATGATTGCCCAAAACCTAGGTGGAGGACCAGCCATGGGACAGCGCATGGCTCAAAAACTCAACCTTCCCGCCGCAGAAGTGCATCTTATTAATGGCTCCGGCCTCGGCGTAGATAACCGCATTTCCCCCAGAGCCGTTGTCACCATGTTTAAAGCCATCGACATGGCGATCGCTGACGAAACCATTGCCCTATCAGATCTCTTTCCCGTAGCCGGACGCGATCAACGCGGCACCATGAAAGACCGCAATATGCCCAAAGGGATCATCGCCAAAACCGGAACCCTCAACCAAGTCAGCGCCCTCGCCGGCATGAT
>DATNRH010000241.1 GCA_036703605.1 Candidatus Obscuribacterales bacterium
AGCAAGTTGCTGAGCCCAAAACGATACAGATAATATTTGCGCAAGCGTTCTGGCGACCATAATGCCTGCCAAGCTGCCCGCGCCGTATCCTGGGGAGAACTGGCACCATTGAGAGCCTGGGCGATCGCCTCGGCCAAGACCGGGCCACGGCGAAGGAGACTGCCCACCATATAGCCAGAGGCTGGATGTACCATGCTAGCCGCGCCGCCAAACCCAACCACGGGTTGATCCAAGAAGGGCATGGGCAAGTTCATGGGAAATAGGCAGCGTTCGGTGTGATGAACCTCGGTGACCGCTACGCCATGGTGGGCTAACCGTTGATGGAGGCGACGTTCTAGTTCCTCAAAGGCGATCGCTGGACTATGGGCCAAGGACGTTTCTTCAACAAAATAGACCCCATCGCCTAAATCCATGGCATAGAGGAAGGTAGGAGGCTGGGATCGCTCAGCGGCGGTGAGATGATCGGCACGATAGTCCATCAACACAAATTGCTGGGGACGAATAGGTGGCTTGGAGAAGCGGCCAACGATACCATAGGCTGCTTGGTAGGCAACATTGGCTAAGGGCGGCCGCTGCACCAAGGCAGGGCGATGGCCGCTGGCATCCACGACAATACGGGCGGTGAGTTGAGCACCGTCTTGGGTGGTGATGCAGGAGACGTCTGATTCATGGTCAATCTGAGCGGCGGTGCCTCGTTGCCAAACCACAGAGTGGCGATCGCAGCGATCGAGGAAATGACGTTGGAGTTTGGTCTTATTGATCAGTCCATAGTCACGGTTCAGTGCTGTGACCCTTGACCCTGTATAAACCACGCAGTCATGCCAGCGATGGCCCAACATATCAGCTAGCAACAGTGATTCAAGTTCATCGCACCAAATGCCGTAGGTGTTGGGCCAAGCAGCGGTCGGCTCAGCCTGGGTCAGCCCAATTACCCGCAAACCCCGGCTCCCCAGCTCGGCAGCCATGGATAATCCGGCGGGTCCAGCCCCTATCACCAAGGCATCTGCTACGTCACGATGTTCCACAGGCTCACCCATACTTGTCTTTATTACTCACCTTTTTTAGTCTACCGGTCGCGCCGTCAAGATATCTAGCGATCGCCCGATCGCTCTGAAGAGGTTGGCGACTCGGCCGCAACCTCCAGCACCTCATCTAGACGTTGCCAGTCCTGTACCCGAATCCGTCCACCCCGTTGATAGGTGACCACAGGATGCAGTTGCTTAAAGAGGCGCACACATTCTTCATAGGTGATGCCAATGCTGCGGGCAATTTGGTAGTGGGGCAGGGGCGATCGCAGTTCTTCTCCTTCCGCTAAGGTGACCGTGCCATAGTTGTTGGCAGCGTATTGCAAATAATGGACAAGCCGCACCACAGCCCGCTCAGACACCAGCCCGTGGACAGTATCATGAAGCTGCTGCAAGCGATGATTGAACATCATTAGCATGGTCAGCGGTACGTCTGGATGCTGGCGAAATAGGGTCAGCAATGCCTGGCGATCGATGGTGATCACTTGAGCTTCGGCGATCGCGGTGACATTTGCAGGGGCGACCTGATCGCCAAAAAGTGCTGGTGCAGCGAAGATATCACCAGGTGCAAGGGTGCGTAAAATGGTCTCCTTGCCACTGCTAGCCAGCTTTGCTACCCGAAGTTGGCCAACGCTAAGACTATAAAGCTGGGAGGGTAGGCGATCGCCCTCTTGCAAAACCACCTCCCCTGCTTGGTAGGACAGGAGACGGGTATGGGGTTGTAGATCGACTAGTTCATCCGTCTTAAGATTATAAAAGAGGGGAAGCTGGGCGAGTTGATCTAGGGAAACGACCATGGGCAATTAGGGCTCTACACCATCATTCAACGCCCATTGAACCGTTGTCCGCAAGGTTTGGCGGTTGCGCCTGCCATTCGCGCAAGCGGCATGGTGGCGAGATATCTGAAATGCTGATGTCTGTCCAAGTGTTGCTGAATCAGAATATCAACCTCTGCATGCCTTAACCATAGCGCAAGTTCGGTATTGCTCCATAGCAGGGCGTTGCAGAATGAGGTTAGAAAATCGAAATGGGAGCAAGATGCTCCCACATGCAACTCATGCCCAATCAAGGTAGAGCGTCTCGCTCACAGGTCATGAGCGCAGATCCTATAGCGATTCCGCAACGTCAATAGCAGCATGATTCTGCAAAGCC
>DATNRH010000242.1 GCA_036703605.1 Candidatus Obscuribacterales bacterium
CACCAGCGCGGTCAAAGTCTTGGGAACGTACTGCGTCGTCCTTCTCTCGAAGCACTTGGCGGAGTTCTTTGTCCAGTTCCTTGGCGGCGGGCGGTAGCTGCGAATTAATCAAACGCACCCGTGACCCTGCTTCATCGACCAAGTCAATCGCCTTATCCGGCAGGAAACGATCGGAAATGTATCGATCAGAGAGTTTAGCGGCAGCCTCTAGGGCTTCATCGGAAATGCGCAGCTTGTGGTGCTGCTCGTAGCGATCGCGGAGACCATGCAAGATTTCGATGGTTTCATCGACCGAGGGCTCACCTACCATCACCGGCTGGAACCGGCGTTCTAAAGCCGCATCGCGTTCGATGTGTTTGCGATACTCATCTAGGGTTGTGGCACCGATGCACTGAAGTTCACCCCGAGCCAAGGCTGGCTTGAGAATATTGGCGGCATCAATGGCACCTTCAGCAGCGCCCGCGCCAATCAGGGTGTGGACTTCATCAATCACGAGGATGACGTTACCCGCTTGGCGGATTTCGTCCATGATTTTCTTCAGCCGTTCTTCAAATTCCCCGCGATACTTGGTACCAGCAACTAAGAGTCCGATATCAAGGGTCACTACACGCTTATCTTCCAGAATGTCTGGAATGTCATTGTTGGAAATGCGCTGGGCTAGACCCTCGGCGATCGCTGTTTTACCAACCCCAGGCTCACCGATGAGCACAGGATTGTTTTTGGTACGACGTCCAAGGATTTGAATGACCCGCTCAATTTCTTTCTGCCGACCCACGACCGGGTCGAGCTTACCTTCGCCCGCCATCTGAGTCAGGTTGGAGCCAAACTCATCTAGGGTTGGAGTTTTGGTGCGACCTTGACCCCCTCCGGCGGAGACCTCAGCCGTTTCGCCCAGCATCCGAATCACCTGAGTGCGAACCTTGGATAGGTCAACGCCCAGATTTTCTAGGACTCTAGCGGCGACACCTTCGCCTTCGCGAATCAAGCCCAGAAGCAGATGCTCTGTGCCGATGTAGTTGTGGCCTAACTGACGAGCTTCTTCGAGAGATAACTCCAGCACTCGCTTGGCTCGAGGGGTAAATGGAATCTCAACAGCGACGAAGCCGGAGCCTCGACCGATGATTTTCTCGACCTCAATCCGAGCGTCTTTGAGGTTGACCCCCATTGACTTGAGGACTTTGGCGGCGACGCCAGTTCCTTCTCCAATTAAGCCGAGGAGAATTTGCTCTGTCCCCACGAAGTTGTGACCCAGGCGACGAGCTTCTTCCTGAGCCAACATGATCACTTTAATAGCTTTTTCTGTGAAGCGTTCAAACATGGCGTTTTTCCATCACCTGCTGCGTGCCGGTACGCTGATTTTAGCACAGCAAATCCATCCGCCTGTTACTGAACAACGACGGAGGAGGGGTAGGGATTTCCGAAGACCGAGTCGGCATTTTGCATGTTTCGAGTCCCTGAGATGGGAAAAAATGCCGAAGGGGTATATTTTCTGCCCCAAGGGAAATCTATTAGCAGAAATCCAAGGGCGCGTCAAGGATCAGAAGCAGGGTTTGGCGGCGGTGATTCAGGAGCTGCACTCTAAATGCCTTGCTAGACAAGAGATAGACCGGGGATCATAGGGCTTGGGATTGGGAGTGAAATCTTGCGTTTTATGAAGATTTTCGGTGAATAATGAAGAGCATCCCTCATGGTGTTCTGTTCTCGTGCCATAAAAAGGGGGCGATCGCATCTAGAGAACTTGTCAACTGCCAGTTATGCTGCTGTAGGCGTTGATGGACGTGCTGCCAGTGGTGCTGGAGGCGATCGCCAAAGTCATCGGTTTGTAAGCCCTTGCACCATAAAATCAGCGCATCTTCTCCGGTATCGGCATAGTAGCGTCGCCGCCGCCCCACATCTTGGAAGTCGTAGCGGGCATAGAGGGATCGCGCTGCTTGGTTGGAATCGCGAACTTCTAGGGTGGCCCACTGCAGGCCGCGATGGCGTGCTAGGGAGAGCAGCGTCAGCAAGGCTAGCTGCCCTAGCCCCTGCCGTTGATAGTGGGGATGAATACCCAGTAGAGTAATGTGGGCTTCGTCGAGGATGGCCCAGCAGCAGGCAATACCAATCAAGGTGGGATTAGATGGGGCATCATCCGTAGCATCAGAGGGCGATCGCTGCAGCATGAGTAAATCGCTATTGGGACTGGTGACCTCTCGTTGATAGCCCTCCTGCGTCCATATCCCGCCAAAACAAAGTTGATCCAGGCGGACAACGGCTGCGAGGTGCTGGGTCGTCAGGGGATGAAGTTCTAAGCAGGGCATGAAGGTTAGGCGGACAGGAGGATGGGATCAGGGATCAGATGACGGTAGAAGGACGGGATCTTGGATTATGAAGATCTCAGATCATCTCAGATACTTGGACTCAGATAACAATGCTTGCCGATCGCTGCCTGAGGAGGCGACGAAGGGGATAGACGGACTAGAGAACCTGGAGAATTGATCGGCAGGATGCCAGCTTGTAATTGTACACTAGGTAATTAGACGGATTCATCTGCCAGGCTACCTGTCTATGGATCTGTTCCCTAGAGCCGCACGTTGCAAGGATAGTTCTTTTCATGGTCTCGACCCCTGCCGCTAGTCTTCAAAATAGTTGCCAATTTTTGCCCGAATGGACGGTTGAAGATCCATCGCCCAATCAATTTTTGATGCCGCTGACGGCGGCGGTCAACAGCCAAGATCACCTCACCATCGGCGGCTGTGACGTTGTGGAACTGATTCAGCAATTTGGTTCGCCGCTCTATATTTTGGATGAACAGACCCTGCGCACGGCTTGTCGCCAATACCGGGACGGGTTTCGGCACTACTATCCTGGCGAGTCGCTGGTGATCTATGCCTCTAAAGCCTGGAACTGTTTAGCGGTTTGTGCGATCGCTGCCAGTGAAGGTCTAGGGATCGACATCGTTTCCGGCGGAGAACTCTACACGGCCCTCCAATCCGGCGTCCCCAGCGATCGCCTCTATTTCCACGGCAACAATAAGAGCCGCGATGAACTTCAGCAGGCCGTGGTCGCCCAGTGTACCATCGTGGTGGATAACTGGTTTGAGCTAGAAACCCTGGTGGCGATCGCCGCTGACACCGAAGCTCCCGTGCGGATCATGCTGCGCCTAACGCCGGGCATCGAGTGCCACACCCACGACTACATTCGCACCGGGCATATCGACAGCAAGTTTGGCTTTGATCCCGATCAGTTGGATGAAGTATTTGCTTTTGTGGCCCAGCAGCCTGGTCTAGACTGTGCCGGGCTCCATGCCCATATCGGTTCTCAGATCTTTGAACTCAACCCTCACCAAGACTTAACCGATGTGATGGCTGGCTGGCTGGACAAGGCGGCCCAAGCCGGTCTACCGGTGCGGGAATTGGACATTGGCGGGGGGCTCGGCATTCGCTACACCGAGTCTGACGATCCGCCGAGTATCCATGACTGGATCCGGGTGATCTGTGAAGGTGTGGTGCGGGCCTGTGAAACCCGGCAACTGCCCCTGCCCAGGCTGATTGCAGAACCAGGGCGATCGCTGATTGGTTCAGCCTGCGTCACCGCCTACACCGTCGGTAGCCAGAAAGTGGTTCCCAATCTCCGCACCTATGTGACCGTGGATGGCGGCATGTCCGATAATCCTCGCCCGATCACCTATCAATCCCTCTACCGAGCGGTCGCCGCCAGCCAGATGTCGGCCCCTCTCACCGAAACCGTAGCGATCGCTGGCAAGCATTGCGAATCCGGTGACATCATTATCCAAGAAACGACGCTGCCGAAAACCCAACCGGGCGATACCCTCGTCATCCTAGGCACAGGGGCCTACAATTACAGCATGGCATCCAACTACAATCGGGTTCCCCGGCCATCGGCGGTGCTCGTACAGGATGGCGAGGCAAGCATCATCCTGCAACGCGAAACTTACCTAGATTTGATCCGTCAGGATCGACTACCCAATCGACTTGCGACTGTTAGCGAATGAGCTTCAACGTCGTCAGTTAGTTTCCCTAGCCCCACCTTCGATCATCGTCGGTTGTGAGGCGTGGCGCAACCTAACCCGTTGAGCAGATCGGAAACGTGTTTTGTAGAGGGCAAATGAATCGTCCCCTGCTATCCTTGTAACCTGAGTCCTTAGGGCACAGGTTATCCGTTATTAGACGTGGATGCAGGATACGCTCGCCAACACCTGCCAAACCACGCCTGATACCGGTGCAAGGTCACACTCCAGATCAATTCAGATGGGATCTCTGCTGACGCAATGGCTACCAAAACTAAGCTGGACCTCGTCTTTGCTGGTGACCATCATTGACATTAGTTTAGTTCTGGTACTCACCTATATTGTTCTGATTTTCATCAAAGAACGTCGCACCCTGTGGATGGTTCGAGGTCTGGTTGTACTAATGCTGTCGGCAGCATTGAGCCAGTCTCTTGGGCTGCGTCTACTCCACTTTGTGTTAGAAAAGTTGGTGATCGGATCGGCTGTGGCGATGGCATTTATCATGCAGGCTGAGTTTCGCCGCTTCCTAGAACAATTGGGACGGGGAGAGCTAGACCAGTTATTTCGCTCATCAGATGAGGCTGTTCCTAAACCAGACAGTGTTATTGATGAAATTGTTGATGCGGTCAAAGAGTTATCGCAAAACCGCACAGGGGCACTCTTAATCTTAGAAACTAGCCGCCCAATTGATGAACGAGATTTTTCCGTGCCTGGCGTTCGTCTGAATGCTGAAGTATCGAAAGAACTGCTGCAAACTATTTTTCAAACCACAACCCCTCTTCATGATGGAGCAGTCCTCATTCGGGGATCACGGGTGACAGCGGCAGGGATCATCCTGCCAATTTCTGAACGGACGGCTTCGCGCCAACTGGGTACCCGTCATCGGGCAGCCATGGGTATTACCGAACGTGTGGAAAATTGTCTCTGTGTCGTTGTATCAGAAGAAACAGGGTCGATTTCGCTGGCGGAACGCGGTACGCTCAATCGTCCACTTACAAGCAGCAAATTGCGAGAGCTCTTGCGCACTCAGTTTACTCAGTCAGTGGAGCGGGAGTCGGTTGCGCCGCAGTTGCGAAGTCTTGGACGCCAGTTGCTTCATCAGGGTATGGTGCTGGTGTCTCGCTTGCTTCGGTTGTCATCATCAGCTTCTCGGGAGAAAAAATGACGGCAGAGTCTACTGCATTATCAGAGTTACCTGCAGATCTCAACCCCGATCGTCTGCCTCAGCATATTGCGGTCATTATGGACGGGAATGGTCGCTGGGCTAAACATCGAGGTCTGCCCCGGATTATGGGTCACCGCCGAGGGGTCGATACGCTCAAGGATATGCTGCGGTGCTGTAAGGACTGGGGTGTCAAGGCACTCACCGCCTATGCCTTTTCTACAGAAAACTGGGGGCGGCCCTTAGAGGAAGTCGAGTTTTTAATGAATTTGTTTGAGCGCGTGCTGCGGCGAGAGTTGCGGGAGATGCTGGAGGAGGATGTGCAAATCCACTTTGTCGGCAATCTAGGAGCGCTGCCCCAGTCGCTGCAAGAAGAAATTCAGCGATCGATGGAGGAAACCAAGAATAATCAAGCTATTCAATTTACCGTGGCCACCAACTATGGTGGACGCCAGGAAATTGTCCAGGCTTGTCGGGCGATCGCCACTCAGGTTCAAGCAGGCACCTTAAATCCTGACGACATTGACGAAACGGTTTTCGAGAGCCATCTCTATACGGTGAAGACGGGCAACCCAGACCTGCTGATCCGCACCAGCGGTGAAATGCGTCTGAGCAATTTCCTGCTTTGGCAAATGGCCTACACCGAGATTTATGTCACCGATACGCTCTGGCCCGACTTTGATCGGGCCGAGCTGCATCGGGCGCTCTGTGCCTATCAAGCCCGCGAGCGGCGCTTCGGTTGCGTGTAGGGTGAAAAGTTGCGGAGCCGTAGGGCATTGGTGACTACCAACACCGAGCTAAAGGCCATGGCGGCTCCGGCAATAATCGGGTTGAGTAACCAACCGGTGAGGGGATAGAGCACCCCAGCGGCGATGGGAATCCCAGCAACGTTGTAGATAAACGCAAAGAATAGATTCTGGCGAATATTGCGCAGGGTGGCGCGGCTGAGGCGAATGGCGGTGACAATGCCGTCGAGGTTGCCTGACATCAGGGTAATATCGCTGGCGGCGATCGCCACGTCGGTACCGGTGCCAATGGCAATGCCCACATCAGCCTGGGCGAGGGCTGGCGCATCGTTAATACCATCGCCCACCATGGCTACAATCCGTTTGCCAGTTTGTAGTTCGGCCACTTTGTCCGCTTTTTGATCGGGACGCACTTGGGCAAAGACTTGGGTGATGCCGGCCTGATGGGCGATCGCCTCTGCGGTTTTCTGGTTGTCGCCCGTGAGCATGACCACCTCGATACCCATGCGTTGCAGCGATCGCACGACCTCTGCCGAGGACGGCTTGAGGGCATCGGCAATACTGACCAGTCCCTGCACGGCACCATCGACGGCGATCCAAACCACCGTTTGCCCAAGAGCTTCCCAATCCTGAGCATGGTCATGAAAAGCGGTATCTTGGCAGGTGCGCCCTTGGGTATCCATGCCCAGATCCTGGAGCCAGCGCTGGGTGCCAATGTGAACTAGAGGGCGATCGCTGCCGTTTTCCACCCGTCCCTGCACGCCACAGCCAGCGATCGCATCAAACTGTTCCACCTTCGGCAAGTCACCGTCCTCTGCGATCGCCTCCTGTCGTTGGGCATACTGGACAATAGCCTCCGCTAGGGGATGTTCCGACCGCTGTTCCAGGCTCGCCATCCATTGCAACAGCGTTAACTCATACTGATCCGCCGAACCACGGGCCGTGACAAACTGGGTTACCGTGGGCTGCCCCTCGGTCAGCGTTCCGGTTTTGTCCAAAATAATCGTGCGAATTCCGTGGGCTAGCTGCAGGCTATCGGCTCCCTTAATTAAAATGCCATGCTCTGCCCCCTTACCTGTGCCCACCATAATGGACGTGGGCGTTGCCAAACCGAGGGCACAGGGGCAGGCAATGATCAACACACTCACCGTGGTCACCACCGCCATCGCCAAGTTGCCCGTCACCCCTATCCACACGGCAAAGGTGAGCAGAGCGATCGCCAAGACCGCCGGCACAAACCAAGCCGTGACCTGATCAGCTACCTGCTGAATGGGAGCCTTCACCGCCTGGGCCTGTTGCACAAGCTGGACAATTTGAGCCAGCACCGTATCCCGTCCCACCCGCGTGGCCCGAAACTGGAAACTGCCGGTTTTATTCAACGTTGCGCCAATCACCTCATCCCCAGCCCGCTTCTGCACCGGCACGCTTTCACCGGTGACCATGGATTCATCCAGGGTGGACTCTCCTTGGGTGATCACGCCATCCACCGGAATCTTTTCCCCCGGACGCACCAAAACCTGTTCATCCACCTGCACCGTGGCGATCGCCACATCCACCCACTGTCCCTGCCGCTGCACCCGAGCTGTTTTGGGCTGGAGACCCACCAGTTGGCGAATCGCCTCTGAGGTTTTGCCCCGGGCCCGATGTTCAAAAAAGTTACCCAGCAGAATCATGGTGATGATCACTGCGGCTACTTCAAAGTAGACATCGCGGGCAATGCCCTGCCCCTGAAACCAGCCGGGAAACAGCATGGGAAATAGGGAGTAGAAATAGGCAGCACTTGTCCCCAAGACCACCAAGGTGTCCATATTGGAGCGTCCATGCTTCAACGACGTCCAGGCACCGCGATAAAACGATCGCCCACACCAAAACTGCACCGGCGTCGCCAGCACCCACTGTACCCAGGCATGATGCAGCCACATGGGAAATCCTGGAATATGGATCCCTAGCATGACGGGCAGAGAACCGAAGACCAAAATGGCGCTGGCAATACCACCCACCCACAGCTTGCGTTTCAAATCACGAGTCTCGCGCTGATCGGCAGCATCTGCTTCATCAAGGGCGATCGCTTCCCCGAGGTCTGCCGGAATCGATGCCCCATAGCCAATCTCCTCTACAGCCTGCTGAATGGTTTCCGTCTGCACTTGAGCTAGATCGAGATGAACCGTAGCCTGTTCCATGCCGAAGTTCACCTGACAATCTTGCACACCGGGCACCGCCTTGATGGTGCGTTCAATGGCAGAAGCGCAGGACGCGCAGCTTATGCCGCGCAAATTGAGGGTTACAGTATCCATACAACCATCCCTGGGAGCAATAGGTCAGGCTCTTGTCAAGCCCTGTCTTTTGTATCCTATAGTCTCTACTTCACTGGAGAGTCAACCCCCGGGATTGTGCTTAATCGTCCAACTAGGTGGGATTGGCGATCGCCGATCTTCAACTCCGTCTTTCCAGCCCAACGGCATCAGCGATCGCCTCTTTGATTAGGTCACATCTGGACGTTACATCTGGGCAACCCACCGCGATCGCTACCCATGGCGAACCTGGTGCCACTGCCAAGCATGGGCAATGATATCGCGCAGGTCAGGATAGCGAGGCTGCCAGTTCAGCATCTGCCGGGCTTTCTCACTGCTGCCGACTAAGATGGGTGGATCACCGGGACGGCGATCGCGTTCTAGGACGGTGAACTCATGTCCGGTGACTTGCTTGGCTTGTTCGATCACCTTGCGCACCGAAAAGCCATTGCCATTCCCCAGGTTAAACACATCGCTGGCACCCCCTCGCAGCAAATAGTCCACACCGCGCACGTGGGCATCGGCTAAGTCACAGACATGGATATAGTCCCGAATACAGGTGCCATCTGGGGTGGGGTAATCTGTGCCAAAGATGGCGATCGCTGGTCGCTTGCCCATGGCCGTCAGCAAGACTAGGGGAATCAAATGGGTTTCGGGATCATGGTCTTCGCCTAAGCGCCCGTTGGGATGGGCACCCGAGGCATTAAAGTAGCGAAAACAGACCGACTTCAGACCATGGGCTACGTCAAAATCTGCCAGCATCCGTTCCACCATGCCCTTGCTCGCCGCATAGGGGCTCATGGGCTGGTGGGGCTGATCTTCACGAATCGGAAAGGTTTCCGGCACGCCGTAGAGCGCACAGGTTGAGGAAAATACCAGGGTTTTCACAGAGGCCGCCACCATCGCCTCCAACAATGTCAGGGTGCCTAGGACGTTATTGCGGTAATACTTACCCGGATCTTGCACCGATTCTCCGACAGCTAGATAGGCAGCAAAATGCATCACCGCTGCAATAGAACGACTGGCGAAGAGATCATCCAGCAGGGCGCGATCGCTCGTATCGCCCACCACAAGCTCTACCTTCAGCACTGACTCCACCAGGTCGCGGTGCCCATAGACCAAATTATCTAAAACAATTACCTCGTAACCGGCCTGCCGGAGCGCCAACACTGCATGGGAGCCAATATAGCCAGCTCCGCCAGTGACTAAAATGGTGGGCGTCTCAGAAGCCATGCTAAGTGTTCTCCCTAGAAATGATGGTGATGGTGTTGGGGTAGAGCACATCCAAATAGCCCCACCGCCAGTTAAATCTTAATAAAGCATTAATAAAGAACTCGCAAACCTTTGCGGGATAGAACCTCACAATAGGGGAGTCTCGTTAAGCTAGAGGCACGCTGAACTGCCGCCATCTTAGCCTACGTGCCTTAAAAGGAAAGGGCATCGTTACTCAAATCCCTGCTTTCCTTGCATTCATTCACCCTTAATCATCACCAGTGCTTGCCCTCCGGTCGTCTGGCTGAAAGGCGGGATAATCTAGAACTATTCTGGTCGAGCGCGAAAGAGATCTAGATATCTAGAAAGGCATCAGAGGCGATCGCCCTCGTTGATGAATCAAGGTGACTGGATGAATTGCCGGTTGTCTAAACTGTTGTGCAATCCACAGGCCCATTTGCATATGGAAGATGTTCTTAGAGAGGCGCTCCGTGCGCTCAGTAGTCACAGTCGCTGGATTCTTTGGAATCTGTTTTTGGCGTTCATTCCCCTCGCTCTTAGCTTTTGGCTATTTCGCTGGCGACAGGCACGCACCTGGTTTTGGTGGCTCGGACTCGTGGTGTTCATTGCCTTTTTGCCCAATGCTCCCTATCTGCTTACGGATGTGGTGCATCTGATTCGGGCAACTCAGGCCGGCTACTCAACCTGGGTGATTGCCGTCTTTATGATTCCAGTGCATATCACGGCCATTTTGCTGGGTACCGAAGCCTATGTTATGGCTGTGATTAACCAAAGTTATTACCTTTTGCAACACCGGGCTAGGCGCTTTGTATTACCCGCTGAGTTGCTCACCCATGCTCTTTGTGCCGTTGGTGTGTACCTCGGGCGCTTTATTCGATTTAATAGCTGGGATCTGGTTACCCGTCCGGATGAGGTCTTAGTCACAACCCTGAATCATCTCACCTCCGAGCGACCGCTGGTCGTCATGTTTGGCACCTTCGTCATTTTGACGGTGGTGTACTGGGTGATGAAGCAGATTACCATTGGGCTACTTTTGCGTGTGCGCTATGCTCGCCAAGGGCGCAATGTGTTCAAAGAAGCTCTAGACTAGTTTTCCCCAGCACCTCAGCGGCGGTCTATCCGTCAAGGATAGACACATCAAGGGCTCCGTGGGATTGCGGATGCTTGCCCTTGAGCGATGAATCTTGGGATTGCCATTCGGGAGGGTCGCCGTCGTCTGATAGACTTTTAGATCGAGACGCCGTACGCAGCATAACAATCCGTTGGGAGGGTAAATAGGTGGAGAGTACACTCGGTCTAGAGATTATTGAAGTCGTTGAACAGGCGGCGATCGCATCGGCCCGTTGGATGGGGAAAGGCGAAAAAAACACCGCTGACCAAGTGGCAGTAGAAGCCATGCGGGAGCGGATGAACAAGATTCACATGCGCGGCCGCATTGTGATTGGGGAAGGCGAGCGGGACGACGCGCCCATGCTCTACATTGGCGAAGAAGTGGGTATTTGCACTCAGCCCAATGCCGCAGATGTTTGCAACCCAGAAGAACTCGTGGAAATTGACATCGCAGTGGATCCCTGCGAAGGCACCAACTTGGTTGCCTACGGTCAGCCCGGTTCTATGGCCGTGCTAGCTATTGCTGAAAAGGGTGGCTTGTTTGCCGCTCCTGACTTTTACATGAAGAAGTTAGCCGCTCCAGCATCTGCACGGGGCCATGTGGATATCAACAAATCGGCTACCGAAAACCTGAAAATTTTGTCGGAATGCCTGGATCGTTCCATCGAGGAACTGGTGGTGGTGGTCATGAAGCGCGATCGCCACAATGACTTGATCAAAGAAATTCGTGACGCTGGCGCACGCGTACGCTTGATCAGCGATGGAGACGTATCAGCAGCGATTTCCTGCGCCTTCTCGGGTACCAACATCCACGCCCTCATGGGTATTGGTGCGGCTCCGGAAGGGGTGATTTCTGCAGCGGCAATGGAATGCCTCGGCGGTCACTTCCAAGGTCAGTTGATCTACGATCCGGCTGTGGTGAAGACCGGCCTGATTGGCGAAAGTAAGGAAAGTAATATTGAGCGCCTCCAGAGCATGAATATTACCGACCCCGATCGCGTCTACAACGGCAACGAGCTGGCCTCCGGCAAGACTCTGCTGTTCGCAGCCTGCGGTATCACCTCCGGTACCCTGATGGAAGGCGTGCGCTTCTTCGGTGGCGGTGCTCGTACCCAGAGCTTGGTCATTTCTAACCAATCGCGGACGGCGCGCTTCGTCGATACGATTCACCTCTCTGGTGAACCCAAGGCCCTGCAACTGCGCTAGGACACGGGTTGAGCTATCTTCATAGCGATTACGAGCTGGGATGTACGCTGTATGTCCCAGCTTTTTGCTACGAACTATCACAGTTCAGCGGATTGATGACTCACGGTTGAGCTGCTGGAAGGCGATCGCTCCTTGGGTCACGATTTACAAAAATTTATGCGAAAACACCTGAAAACTAAGGCGTTTCCTGGCTTTAGAAGACTTTAAGTTGATACACTTTCTTGTGATTGCAAATGTCTGCGTTGCATTTGTTTTCAATTAGGAGAACTTAAATTAATTTTCGTGATGGGATGTCTAGGTTGGTGCAGCTTCCACCGTGAACTAGGAAAAAACCGCCTGGAGTCTTGATAAATCCAGCATTTTGATGGCTACTCAGGGATCAAACCTGATTCAGCGATCAACCCTGTAAGGTAAACAAATTTCTTGGGAGGAACGATGAATATTGCCGTTGTGGGCCTTAGCCACAAAACCGCGCCGGTTGAGGTGCGTGAAAAGCTTAGCATTCCAACCCCCGAAGCAGAACGGGCGATCGCTCAACTCCTCAGCTATCCTCACATTGAAGAAGTTGCCATCCTGAGCACCTGTAACCGACTAGAAATTTATCTGGTGACCAAGGCAGCCGAGCCCGGTATCCGTGAAGTGGGGCAGTTTCTGGCAGACTACGGCAAGATCTCCCTACCCGAACTGCGCGAACATCTCTTTGTGTTGCTCCACCACGATGCCATCATGCATTTGATGCGGGTGTCGGCAGGGCTAGACAGCCTAGTGCTGGGTGAGGGACAAATTCTGTCTCAGGTGAAGCATATGCATAAGCTAGGACAGCAGCACAATAGCGTTGGGCAGCTCCTTAACAAGCTGCTGAAGCAGGCGATTACCGCTGGCAAACGGGTACGCACCGAAACCAGTATTGGCACTGGAGCTGTGTCCATTAGCTCAGCGGCAGTGGAGCTCGCCCAGATGAAGGTGGATGACCTCACTCCCCAAAAGGTCGCGGTGATTGGGGCTGGCAAAATGTCTCGGTTGGTGGTGAAGCACCTCTTGGCTAAGGGGGCCACCGATATTGCCGTGGTGAACCGCTCTCTGAAAGGGGCAGAGGAGTTGGCTAAGGAATTTAAATCCGCTGACTTGAAGCTGCATACCCTAGGAGATCTGATGCCGGTGGTGGCTCAGTCTGACCTTGTGTTTACCGCCACTGCCTCCAACGATCCCTTGATTCATGCTGCCCAGCTTGAACCGATGTTGCCGGCAGGGCGATCGCTCATGTTGTTCGATATTTCCGTTCCCCGGAACGTCCACAGCGACGTGAACGACCTGCCTCAGGTGCATGCCTTCAACGTGGATGACCTGAAGGCCGTAGTGGCTCAAAACCAGGAAAGCCGCCGACAAATTGCCATGGAAGCGGAAGAACTGCTGGAGGAAGAAGTAGAATCCTTCGAAGCTTGGTGGCGATCGCTGGAAACCGTTTCCACCATTAGCTGCCTACGCGATAAGGTGGAAACCATTCGAGAGCAAGAGCTGGAAAAAGCCCTCTCTCGCCTAGGGTCTGAGTTTGCCGAGAAGCATCAGGAAATCATCGAGGCCCTAACTCGGGGTATCGTCAACAAAATCCTGCATGATCCTATGGTGCAATTGCGTGCCCAGCAAGACATCGAAGCTCGTCGTCATGCCATGCAAACCCTGCATACCCTGTTCAACCTAGAGCCTGCTTCTGAGAAATATAGCTAAGGGTATTGCTGAAGAAGTCTTAGGATTTTGCAGCACATAGGGTTTCAGGGCGTCTGGTTTGAGGGTAGTACTTGGATGTCGCAACGCCTCATGAAATTAGGTCGTGAAGCATCTGTGGGCGGGCCCTGCTCGCCTACCCTGGTTTGGTTGCTACCTGAAGAGGGTGGTACTTGCCTCCCTAGACCCTTGAAGTGCAGCCAGCGATAGACTAAGGGTAGCGTTCTGCTGCTCGTTGTAGGCAAGTGTCACTATGTCGATGCCCTCATCTCTCTCATGGCGTCAACTCTCCAAACGTCCCTTTAAGGTCAACCTATTGAAGTGGGTGGCGATCGCTCTGTTCGTGGTACTGGGGTTTGACATCTTGACATTTCTCCTTGCGGAACAGTTCTGGTTTCAAGAGGTTGAGTATGGCCAGGTGTTTAGAACCCGAGTCATGATTCAAGGAACGTTGGGCGCAGTGTCCTTCATCCTGAGTTTCTGGGTCTTAACTTCTAACTTAAAAACAGCGCGAAAATATTCCCATCCAGCCCCAGAGTCTGATACACCAAATCCGTCTGCCTATCCAGGACAGCTTACGCTAAGCGGGCTACTGCCTCTGGTGCTGGTGCTGGGGGTGGTTATTGGGGCGGCGTTGCTCTACCACGGGCAACTAGCTATCGATTATTGGAATCCCAATCTCAACATTACGGCTCAGTCCACAGCCATCCCTCTCAAGTTTCGCCCCGACACCATTTGGCAGGTCGAACAAATGTTGACGGCCATGTCACCATGGCTGCTAGGATTACCCCTTGTTTTAACCATCGCGCTGCTGATCTATCCCTACCTGTTGCTGAACGCGATCGCTGTTTTGATGAGCCTTAGCTTTGGGCTAATTTTGTCCGAGCATTGGATGAAGGTGCTGCCGGCCTTTGCTATGACGCCGTTTGAGCAAACCGATCCTCGATTTCAGCAAGACCTGGGTTTTTATATTTTTCGGCTGCCGGTCTGGGAATTGATCGACTTTTGGGCGATTGGGCTGCTGTCGCTGACGGTCATTTCCGTCTTGCTGCTCTACCTGCTATCAGGCGATAGTCTCAGTCGTGGTCAATTTTATGGATTCTCGCCTCGGCAACAGCGCCATCTATGGCGATTGGTGGGCATCTGGCTGCTGGCGATCGCTCTCAGCTATTGGTTAGAACGCTACGAATTACTCTATTCTTCCCAAGGTGTCGTTTACGGGGCTAGTTTTACCGACATCAACGTCCAACTACCGCTGTACACCATCCTCAGTTTATTTGCCGGGTTTATGGGACTGGGCTGTTTACTTTACTGGGCATTGTATCGTCCCCGATCGCCCCAAGCCCCGATCTTGCGATCGCGATCGGTGCGACCAAGCCAAGTCGTTCAACGATCTCAGGATGCCAATGAGTTTGTTGGCTTCCGGCTGTTCACGGTAGGACTGGCGCTCTACGGGATAGGCGCGATCGCCATTGGCAGCATTATGCCCTTGGTGGTGCAGCGCTTGGTGGTGCAGCCCAATGAATTAGCGCTAGAGCGACCCTATATCGAAGATGCGATCGCCGCGAACCGAGAAGCCTTCCGCCTCAATAGCATCGAAGTGGAAGAGTTCAACCCCCAAGGCAGCCTTACCCTAGAAGACCTAGAAAACAACGCCCTCACCGTTGATAATATTCGCCTCTGGGATACGCGCCCCCTGTTGCAAACCAACCGCCAACTGCAGCAGTTTCGGCTATACTACCGCTTCTATGATGCCGATATTGATCGCTATACCCTAAGAACGCCCGACGGCGGCACGGCCCAGCAGCAGGTGCTGATTGCCGCTCGTGAATTGGACTACAGCGCTGTTCCAGCCGATGCCCAAACCTGGATTAACGAGCATTTGTTTTACACCCATGGCTATGGATTTACCATTAGTCCCGTGAATCGGGTGGTGTCGCCTGGCTTACCCGATTACCTGATCAAAGATATTGGCCAGGTGGCTAGTAATGCCTCCGTAGCCGCTAGTATTCCGACAGACCATCCCCGTATTTACTACGGTGAACTGACCAATACCTACGTGATGGTCAAAACTCAACAGCAGGAGCTGGACTATCCCAGTGGCAGCGATAACGTCTACAACACCTATGACGGTAGCGGCGGGGTCAGCATTGGTCAATTCTGGCAACGGATCATTTTTGCCAAGCATTTGCGAGACTGGCGCATGTTGCTTACCGAAGACTTTACCCCTGAAACCAAGCTGCTCTTCCGCCGTGAAATTACCGCCCGCGTGAAAGCGATCGCCCCTTTTCTGCGCTATGACCAAGATCCCTACTTGGTTGTTGCCGATGCTACCCAATCACCGGTCGGTACTCTGCGTCAGCAGGAAGCAGCAACGCCTAACTATCTCTACTGGGTGATTGATGCCTACACCACAAGCGATCGCTTCCCCTACTCCGATCCCTACACCTATGACTTTAACTACATTCGCAACTCGGTCAAAGTGGTGGTGGATGCTTACAACGGAGCGGTCACCTTCTTCATTGCCGATGAACAGGATCCCATTATTCAAACCTGGAGCCGTATTTTCCCAGGTATGTTCCATCCCCTAGGGGAGATGCCCGCTACCCTCAAATCCCACGTGCGCTATCCCCAGGATCTCTTTCAGGTGCAGGCCAATCAACTCATGGTCTACCACATGACCGATCCTCAGGTGTTTTATAACCGAGAAGACCAGTGGCGGGCTCCCAGCGAAATTTATCGCGATGAATCTCAGGTGATCGAGCCCTATTACCTGCTGATGAAACTGCCTTCAGAAGATGCAGAGGAGTTTATTCTGCTCCAACCCTTCACCCCCGCCCAGCGTAATAACCTAATTGCTTGGCTTGCCGCGCGCTCCGATGGCTTAATTGGGCCCAATACGGCCGACGCATCCTATGGTTCCATGCTGCTCTACCGCTTCCCTAAACAGGAATTGGTCTATGGGCCGGAGCAGATTGAAGCTCGAATTAACCAAGATCCCGTGATTTCCGAGCGGATTTCCCTGTGGAACCGTCAGGGATCCCGAGCCATTCAGGGCAATCTCTTGGTGATTCCCATTGAACAATCGTTGCTGTATGTGGAACCTCTATACCTAGAAGCGGAGCAAAATGAATTGCCCACCCTCGTGCGGGTGATTGTGGCCTACGAGAACCGAATTGTCATGGCAGAAACCCTAGACCAAGCGCTGCAAGGGATTTTTGAAGATGAACCTAGGGGAGATTCGATCATTCGCTCCGTTGAAGATTTGCCGCTGCCGCTCCTTGACTCTGATAGCACCAATGCTGACGATGCTCAGGGAGGGTAAGGTCGATGGACTCCCTACCATTTAAGAATTCCCACGCCTTTAGGTTGGGGCGTGTTAAGGCGGTGAACTCCATTCAATGACCCTAGTCTGCCGGGTTTCGACTCCGCTCAACCCTCTTCTCATCAGGAATCATTATGTCCTCCCACTGAACAGAGCCTGACCACTTTATCTCGCTAGGAACAGTGCAGATTGAGCGCTTTTGTTTATGATACGGCTGGGCGTTTTATGTGAGAAGGTGGGTGGTATCATGCCCTGCCTCTCCTCCCTGCACGCACCTGTTCTCCCTATCCACCTCCTACGTCTTCATGCAGCCGAACGTAACCCTTGACCCGACGCTTCCCGTCGATCGCCCCTTGTTATCCGTGGGCGATCGCCAGCATCCCCAACACCACACCGTCCGGCCCATTAGCGTCTATGCTCTGCATGGGCTTGCCTCACTGGACGATCGCCTTTTGTCCTTGGATTCTGTGCGGGGCAGTGTGGTGGCGGTGGATTGCCAAACCGATAACACCACGGTGATGAATGCCAAAACGGTGGATGACTTTGTGGATGCCACGGGGTTAGCCATCTGGGAGACTACCGTCTGGTTTGTGCGGGGCCATGATGTGTACCGCTGCTCTATGGATGACTGGGTGCCGGAACGCTTCATGACCTTGCCCTACCGCTTGGATGGCATTGCGGTGTGGCAATCGACCCTCTACCTGGCCTCTCAGAGCGCCGGGGATATTATGATCTACGACTGCACCCAAAAGCGGCGGATCACCAGCTTTCCAGCCCCAGGAATTGGCATT
>DATNRH010000243.1 GCA_036703605.1 Candidatus Obscuribacterales bacterium
GGGCCAGACACACTTGCCAGTCGAGCGCTGGATGAGCTGCTTGAGAACTGAATAAGTCTGACACCCAGATTTGCGGTTGATGCCCATCCATGACGCTATCGATCACCGTTTTGCCCCGAGTGGAACGAATCACATGCAAACACACCTGCTCGTTTTGAAACACCCATTCCCACTGATTCTTCCCATTCACCTGTGCCCCCGTTTCATCACTGCCAACCAGACGTGCACTGCGTAAGCGCTCCACAATCTTGCTCACTGGAGCTTCCAGTTGTGTCTGCACCCGTTGCAAGAGGTTGGCAATCGCTCCTTCTAAGAGCCTCAGACCGTAAAGCTCGCTCATCAACTGACGTAAGCGCCCATAACTGATGGCATGACTGTAGCGCAGATAGGTCACCTGACTTGCGATACTGCTGCCAAAGGGTGAGCCGGGTTCCAATCCAACCGCAACAGGGGCTTGATACGCCTTCTGGCAACAGGGACACATCCCACCGTAGCGTTCTACTCGCGTAACGTGAGGGGTCACCTGAGGCCATTCAATCCGCTCGTAAATCCCGCTTAAGCGCTGCGTCGATGGGTCTACGTCGACTCCACAGTGGGGACAACGCTTGGCTTGAGCCACCACGACTTGATCTGGTTGTTGAGTTAATGTTCGTCCACCGTTTCGGTGACTCCCTGCTTCTTCCCCATGAACCGGAGTTGCCTGGACACTGCTCTGATTGGGCTTGAAGCCTTTAGAAGGCGGCAAGCTTGAATTGCGAGTCGTTTTCTTGACCCGCTTTTGCTTCAGCTTGTCCACCTCTGAGCGCAACCTTTGCAGTTCCTGCCATAGCCCTCTAATCAGGGCATCCTTTTCGGCGTGGCTGAGTCCATCGAGAGGGGGCAGTTCCTTCATGGCAAAGGCTTATCATCTTCTGTCAAAGTTGGGCTTAGGTCAACCTAGTTGAGCAATTACGTATCATCTTTATGACGCTCTCCTTCCGTCAGAAACCGGCCCTCTTGCCATGCAACTGTCTAACAACCCTCGCGTTTTTATCCGCAGACCCATTGCCGAAGACTGTCAAACTCTGTTATCCCTGCACCGGAGAAACCAAGATTTTCACTTTCCTTGGACATTTCCACCGCTAGATGAGTCGGGATGCCAAAACTACATCCGCCGCTGCCAAAATGACAACTTTGAAGGACTGCTGATTTGCTGTGCCCATCACCATCAGATCATTGGAGTGGTTAATCTTAGCCAAATCTTTTACCGAGCTTTTCAAAGTGCATATTTGGGTTACTATGCAGATGCTTATTTCGCCGGACAGGGACTCATGGCAGAGGGACTCCATTTGGCAATTAATCATGCCTTTTATACCCTCAAGCTTCATCGTTTAGAAGCGAATATTCAGCCCGACAATCAGAAATCTATCAATTTAGTTAAACGCCTAGGTTTTAGAAAAGAAGGGTTTTCACCAAGGTATCTACAGCTTAATGGCAAGTGGCGTGATCATGAGCGCTGGGCGCTAACCACTGAGGATTGGCATTAGCATAATAAGGCTGGAATGGGCAGCAGATGTTGTTTTTTCAACCTAAACTAAAAGAGTGAAAACGGATGACTGATTGGGAAGATATCCTTTTATTACATGATCAATGGATAAGATTTGAACAATCGGGCACCTCACTTAGAATCTTGAAGTCTTGGAGTTTTGTCGGGTTGATGTTGTTTGGCGGATTCCGGGTGCCGGGGCTATTTGTGGAAAATTAGCAGGGCCATACGCCAGCCCCGCAGCACCTACCGGAGAACGGGGCTGTGCGATCGCAGATCTCCTGTCAGTTGGGTTGATGATCAGGTCAAAACACGATGGCATTCATGTCAAAGGGGTGACGCTGATAGCAGACCAGCAGCTTCTATCGCGGTGATTGAGCGCATGAATGCGGTGGCGAACTAGACTTCATACCGTAGCCATGCGACACCGTTGGCATAGATCTGGCTGCCGATCAGTGTCAGCTGCGTTTGAGGGATAACCGTTGCAAACAGGGGAATGCCTTGCCCCATTACGAACGGGTTGATCTTGAGAATGAGTTCGTCAATTAGCCCTTCGGTAAACAGTTGCGCCGCTAGGGTGGCCCCGCCACAGAGGTAGATGGCACTGCCAAGTTCTGCCTTGAGCTGCTTCACGACCTGACTCGCCTGATCTGAAACCAACGTTACCTGCGGGTCTGGGCTGGTGGCCATCGTGCGCGAGAACACATAGCTCTTCAGCATGGGGTAAGGGTTGGTTTTGCCCTCCTTGAGACCGACATCGTAGGTCTTGCGTCCCATGAGCACCGTGTCAAACTGGCTGAGGGAGTCGATGTAGTCGGCAATGGAGTCGCCCTCGGTAGCGAAGCCCCCAAAGGAGCCATCGGCTTGGGCGATAAAGCCATCGACGCTGGTGGCGACGTAGTATTTCAGAGGTTTCATTGGGTTTCTCCTAGGGAGGTTCTTTGAATCATGGGGTTGGTGGGCCTCTACCTCCAAGCGCACCGTGGGCACATGGCCCTGAGCATGGGCATCGGGCGGGAAGTGAGTGACATAGATGTCTACCACATTAGCGATGAATTGCTCGTGCGTAGAACATCGGTTTGTCGCTGCGATCGCACTTTTTGCGAACGGTAATGTTGACTACCGCTTTCGCCCAAAGCCTTACGCTCAGAGGGGCTAGCTGCCTACGCTGCTTTGGGTTAGTTAGGACTAAGACCCAGCTCAACTTCACCCTGAGGTGTTGCCCTGCATCTACCGCGCTGTCTACATTCAGCGACACGGCTTTGCCCAAACCCTACGGGACTGCATTGCCCAAGACTCTGCAATCACGTTGTCTTCAAGCTGATAGACCGTACCGTCAGCACTCGGTCAGAAGGGGATATGTCTCCATCCAGCCGGTTTGAGTACCCCGAAACCGATGGGCGAACGGTGACGCGATCCCCCGATGCAATCAGGGCCTCGATGGTTTCCTGGGCATCGGGAAAGGTAGTATACTCCTGCTTAAGAAAGCTCACTAAATCATCACGGCTGTAAATACTCGGTTCACATCCGGCGTAGCTATGGCGTATGAAGTTAGGGGCAACGACGGAGGTCAGTCGGTTCCAGTTTTGCTGATGAATCGCCTCGACAAAGGCCTGCACTAGGGCCATCGGTTGTTCTTGCGGTGACATTCAATGTTTACCCTACCCCAAGAAGATATCGACGCTATCCGGCAAATTCACCATCGCTGGATTGAGTTTGAATGGGCTGGCAACGGTCTGGCGGTGCTACAGTTCTGCACCGACGATGTGCGCTGGTTGGTGCCCAACGCAGCCATGATGGTCGGCAAAGACGCCGCTCGCCCTCTGCTGGAGAGTCCCATTCAAATTGTGGAATTAGTGACAGACCAGATCGAAATTGTCGGCCACGACCGGCTAGCCTACAAAACTAGTCGCTACACGACTCGGTTTACGACCCCAGACAGCGACGAGGTCTTAACCGCCGCTGGCACCCACCTCTGGATCTTACACAAGCAGCCCGATACTCAGTGGAAAGTAGCCCTAGTCACCTGGTAATGGTCTGGTTTAGCGAAGGCTGCCCCCTACAGGGCTGGTAGTTGTAGAGGCGTGGTTTAAGTTACCCCATTTTGTCGCTAATCACGTCTGGGCATTGATATGGGCTCTGACGTCGGGTGTGCGCTGGAACAGCGGTCGATGGGACAGCCTGTAGGATAGCTGCTCAAACGAGCAGGCTGGGGAATGGTTAATGGGGTAGGTCAAACAGTAGCTCGATGTAGTTGCGGTAGTGGGCCAACTGCTGGGCCATCTGGGTCGGATCTTGTAGCACCCGCGTCATCACGAAGCCGCCTTCAAAGACGGAGACTAGGGCATCGGCTAACGAGGCTGCGGTGACAGGGCGGCATGGGGGATGCTGGGCGATCGCCGCCTCAAACTTGGCCCCCAGCCGCTGCCGCCACAGCAAGAATGACTCCGCTGAAATGGTGCGAATCTCGGGGGCCAGATCTTCAAACTGGTAGACGTAGGAGGCGATTAGGCAGCCAGCGGTAGGGTCGGTGAGCTGCTCGACCTCTTCTTGCAGCAGGCCGAGAAACACCAAAATTTGCTGGAGCGGGTCGCGGCTGAGCTTTTCGGCGCGAGCCAGGGTGGCCTCTAGGTGGGCGGCATCGCGATCGCTGTAGCGCTGCACCAACGCCTGGGCCAGGTCAGCTTTGGTCTTGTAGTGGTAGAAAAACGCCCCCTTGGTGATTTCGGCCTTGGCCAGCACCATGTCAATGGACGTGCCCGCCAGCCCGTGGCCCATCACCAAGGCGTGGGCGGCATCGAGAATCTTGGCTTTAGTCTTTTCGCCGCTGCGAGACATGGGTTTGCCGGTGAAATTGATGTTGTCCATTTTACAGACTATTTAGTCTGTTCGGGGTAAAGCTAGTAAAATTTGGATTAGTGGGCACCGCCCGACCGACTTGAGGATCTTGCCATGGCCCCTCAACTGCTCTCCAGCAAGCCCCAGATCGATGCCATCTTTACGACCCCGCCGCTGGTGTCTACCGAGGAGTTTTGCTGGGGCGGCACCTACGTTGACTGCCGCTGGGAACCACCGGGAGAAACGCCCATGGAGGTGGCGACCCCTTGGCATAGCATTGTACTGTTTACCCAACTGCCGGAGACAGCCCTGGCGGAGCGCTGGATCGACGGCCAGTTTAAGGTCGAGCCCGTGCATCCGGGGGACATTTTGGTGTTGCCCGCCCAGGTAGGCCAGCGATCGCGCTGGAATGTGCCCGGCGAGTTTATGAGTTTGGCCTTTGAACCGGCGGTTCTAGGGCGATCGCTAGATGCCGCCGCCGATGGCACCACCGTTGAGCTGGTGCCCCACTTTGCCACCCAAGATTTGCTCGTGCTTCAGCTTGGGCTGGCCCTCAAGCGACAGCTTCAGTTGGGCAACATCGACAGCCTCTACGCCGAATCGCTCACCACGACCCTGGCGGTACACCTGCTGCAAACCTATGCCACCCGCCAGCCCATCCTCAAAACCTACTCCGACGGGCTTTCCCAGACCAAGCTCCGGCGCATTCTCGACTACATTCACGCCCACCTTGATACTGACCTGCGCCTCGCTACCCTGGCCGATCTGGCGGGCATGAGCGCCCACTATTTCTCGCAGTTGTTCAAGCAGTCCACGGGGTTGGCCCCCCACCAGTATGTGATCCGCTGCCGGGTGGAACGGGCCAAGACGCTCCTGGCCCAGCCCTATGCAACCATTGCCGACATCGCCTACCAGGTGGGTTTTGCCCACCAGAGCCACCTCAACCGCCACTTTAAGCGGCTGGTGGGGGTCACACCGGGGCAGTGGCGGCGGAGTTAGCAAAACCCATCGGAAGTTTGTGCAACGGGGTGGAAGAACCGGCAAGACAGAGGGCGATCGCCCTCGTCATACTCAGGCTATGCGCTCAATTGGGAGAACCACCATGGCCTACATCGAAACCCACACTGACCCAATGGTAGTCAACGTTGGCCCCCACCATCCGTCGATGCACGGCTGCTTTCGCATTATGATCACCCTCGACGGCGAAGACGTGGTGGACTGCGCACCCGTCATCGGCTACCTGCATCGAGGCATGGAAAAAATCGCCGAAGCCCGCACCTCGACCATGTTCATTCCCTACACCAGCCGGTGGGACTACTACGGCGGCCTATTTAACGAGGCGGTAACGGTGAATGCCGTGGAAAAGCTGGCGGATATCGAGGTGCCCCGGCGGGCCAGCTACATTCGCGCCATTTTGCTGGAACTGACCCGGCTGGTCAACCATCTGCTGTGGGTTGGGCCATTTGTGATGGATATGGGGGCACAGACGCTGTTTTTTTATAGCTTGCGCGATCGCGAACCCATCCTCGATTTATTTGAAGCGGTCAGCGGCTACCGCATGGTCAACCACAACTACTTTCGCGTGGGGGGCGTGGCCGCTGACCTGCCCTACGGCTGGGTGGACAAATGTCAGGATTTTGTTGACTACCTGGCCCCCAAGCTCGACGAGTACGAGCGCCTGGTCACCGATAACCCCATCTTTCGCCGCCGCTGCGAGGGGCTAGGGGTGGTGAGCCGGGAGGAGGCGATCGCCTGGGGCTGCTCTGGCCCGATGCTGCGGGCCAGCGGCGTACAGTGGGATTTACGCAAAGTTGATCACTACGAATGCTACGACGACTTTGACTGGACGGTGGCCTGGGAAACCGAGGGCGACTGCCTGGCCCGCTACCGGGTGCGGCTCACCGAAATGCGCGAATCCTTAAGGATCATTCAACAGGCTCTCGACGGTCTGCCGGGCGGCCCCTGGGAAAGTCTGGAGGTCAAGCGCCTGGCCGAGGGGCCAAAGTCGAAGTGGGACGGCTTCGATTACCAGTTCATTGCCAAAAAAATTGCCCCCACCTTCAAAATTCCCGCCGGGGAGCACTACGTGCGGGTAGAGTCGGGCCGGGGCGAGTTGGGCATTTTTTTGATCGGCAACGACAGTCCCATGCCCTGGCGCTGGAAGATTCGCCCCGCCGATTTCAACAACCTGCAGCTGCTGCCCTATCTGCTCCGGGGCCAAAAGGTGGCCGACATTTTTGTCATCCTGGGCAGCATTGATGTGGTGATGGGCTCGGTGGATCGCTAAAAGCCAAGCGGTAGCCGACGCCTGTGACCGTGGCAATGGCGCTGCTGTGGAATCCTAGTTTTTTACGCAGCGATCGCCTACCTCAACGGCAAAATCAGCCAGCACATTCAGCAAAACCCTGCCTTTACCAATGTGTAGGTGCGCCTTACCCCGATCTGGTCAAAGACTACGGCCATGACTGCTGACCAGATCATGCCCGCAATAGGCCAAATTTAGCACCGCCCATGCTAACGCTGTAACCGCAATCCCTTTGATATAGGAGAAACCGATCATGGTGGCTCGGACAATCTCAACCCTGTTTGCTATGGATGAGCGCACCTGGCGTGGCCACGCCAACCCCTGGTGCTTTTGGACTCGACTTTCAACCATTCCCTTGCTGTTCTTGGCTATTTGGAGTCGAGTTTGGCTGGGCTGGGATGCTCTCTGGCTGGCCGCCGTCGCCCTGGGTTGGATATGGGTCAATGCCCGACTGTTTCCGCCGCCCAAGTCAACCCGCAACTGGATGTCTAAGGGCGTGTTTGGCGAACGGGTGTGGATTAACCGCTCTCAAGTCCCGATTCCGCCCCATCACCACGTTTTGCCCCAGATTTTAACGGCGGTTGCGGCCCTCGGTATGGGGCTGGGCTTTTGGGGGCTGTGGCAGCTCGATCTGCCCCTGACCCTAGTGGGCACGCTGCTGATTTTTGTTGGCAAACTTTGGTTTTTTGACCGCATGGTGTGGCTTTACGAAGACATGAAAGATGCCACCCCCGAGTACCAAAGCTGGCTCTATTGAACCTCTACCGCAGTCAGCGGCCCATGCGCCTGAACTACCCAATCCACATCCACACGAGCATTTTGGCGATCGCCGCCGCAGGGGACTGGCCGGGCGCTAAGCCATCACCGAATCAGGAGTTGATGGCTCAGGTGCAGCTCGATTTGGTCAGCCTGGAGCGGGCGATGGGGCGATCGCTGTCTAGTTCTGAACAAGATAGCCTGCAACGCATTCAAGAGCGATCGCATCAGAACGCTTTTCTGATCGCCGGGATAACGAGCGCCATCGCCTCGTCCAACGCCATGAACGTTACAAAGCGTAATTTCAATGCGGTTGACGACTGATATTTGACCGATTAGCATACAGACTAGTTGGTATAAATAAAACGCCCCTAGGAGGCTCCCATGCCTGCCCACATTGCTCCCACCACCTTTGACCCTGCCAAGGCCGAAGCCTTTGCAGGCGAAATGCTGACGATGTTGAATCAGGGCGCTCTGTCGCTAATGATGTCGGT
>DATNRH010000244.1 GCA_036703605.1 Candidatus Obscuribacterales bacterium
ACTGGGGCCGGCTACGGTGGGAACCTCGCCTGTGGTTACGTCGGCTGCCATGACTTCCTGGGGAACCACATGGTAGGTCAACACTTGAGCTAGAAGATCTTGGTTTTCAGATTGAAGCAAGGTTTCGAGAGTTCCCTCAGGTAGCGCTTCAAACGCTTCGTTGGTGGGAGCAAAGATGGTGTACGGCCCACCGGATGCTAAGGGATCAGCCAATCCTGCTGCTTCGACAGCTTGTACCAAGGTGCTGAACGAGTCATCGCTAGCAGCTACATCAACAACGCTGTTGCTGGAGGTTGCTGCGCTTGGGTCTTCAGTCGGCATATCAGGCTGATTGGCTGTTGGGTCTTCAGCAGACATGTCAGATTCGGTTGCAGTTGTATCCCCAGGGGCGGTGTCAGTTGCGGTTTCATCGGGTGTTCCACAAGCAGCTAGGGCAAAGACTGCGCCTAGTCCAATGAATCCGGCTGTGAGTTGCTTGGTGAGTGAGTGACGGTTTTTCACGATAGAACTACCTTGTTTTCATAATGTGATCTGGACGGTCATAGCAGGCTAGCCTGGATCGCGGAGGTGTAATGTCTACAACCTTGACCGCGCTGCCTCGGGGCTACAATCATCCATGACTAGGGGCTACTGAACCTCTACAAAACTTAACCGTTACTCAGATAGCTTGACCTCTATCTTGTGAATGATGTTATCTAGACAACAAGAGCTGGTGATATCTTTCTAAAGGAGCAGATAGTAACTGGCTTGCGATCGCTGTGGGTGCTATACAATGCCACGGTAGTCTTCAATGTGTACCAATGGGTCAACCGCCCCGTAGTCTGTCTAATGAGCTGGCCAAGGAGCGCAGTCGTGCTGCTGCAGAACGAACGCTTCTTGCTTGGATCCGCACGTCTCTATCTCTCATTGGTTTTGGGTTTGGAATTGACCAAGTGGTGTCTGCTATTCAACAGTCCACCCAGAGCGATCGCTTTCAATCTACTGACTTGGTGCGTGGCTTAAGCCTGGCCTTTATTGCAGTTGGGGTTTACGCCATCTTAACGGCTTCGATCGAACACCATCGAGAGCTTCAGCATATTCAGCGTGATGACTACATTTACTACTCGCGCCGCTCTGGTGCGTTGGTGGTAGCAACTGCTCTTTTTGTGATCGGTATGTTTGCCTTTATCGCCCTGTTTCTCGGTAGTCTGCTGTGAGTCTGAGATAGGGCATCACCGTGCTTGCTCAGCATTACCCCAAGGTGAGAGCAACATAGGCTCGATGATGGTAGGGCTCCAGAAACCCCTACCATCTGGGCGATGACCGATACCGTGCGGGCTGATCTGGTCGGAGCCTGATCTGGTTGAGGCCCATTTCCCATCCTTCGACTTAATGTGAGCTACGAGATGACCTTAGGATAGCTTTTCGAAGTTCCTCGGCACCTAGCAAGATAGGTGGACAAGCAAGGAGGATCAGCCATTGCCAAAGGTTTAGGGGCAAGGTGGTAAAG
>DATNRH010000245.1 GCA_036703605.1 Candidatus Obscuribacterales bacterium
ATAGCCCATGGTCAGGTCAATATATTCGTTGTCATCTACATCCCACAGCTTGCTCCCTGTGGAGCGTTGACCGATGATGGGATAATTGACTTCTTTAGTAGCAAGCCGAAAACTAGTAGCATAGCGGCTATCTGTCATCACTGGGCGATAGGTTTGAGCTAGGTGTTTAGAGGTTTTAGTGCGTTGGATGTAGCAAGACATTAAGTCCGCAATGTGCTGTTTTTGACGTTGTGGGATGTCCTGAGCAGTAAGGTGAGGGGATATGGGTGGGGTGTTAGAAACGACTTGAGTCATGGCTTTAAAGAATTTGTGAGGTTAATTGCAGGGTTGATTCAGAACCGAGTTGGAGACTGTGCAGGCTTAGCTAGAAACTCTTGGACAGTCCAGAAGGTAAGGTAGCGGTTCAATAGGTTGTGATCGATGGTAGGACAGGTGATGGCACTCTCCCTTAAAGTCTTCAAGGTTTGTTGGCAGTCCACCAGCGATTCCTGAATTTTGCAGGGTTGGGCATGTGTGCTTTGGGCAGAGAATAGACCAACCAAGGGAGCCAGCGCATTTTCTAAGGTGCGATCGGTGCTCTGGAGCAGAGCCATGCGCCACTGGTCGTAGGGAACAGACTGGAGAGGATAGCCGCTGTCCTTTAGCCAGGTTGTCAAGGTCTGCCAGGATGTCGGTTGCGGGTTAAGCAGGTGGAAGGTTTTGCCGATAGACTGGTGCTGTTGGGAGAGGTGGGCGATCGCCTGACTGACATAATCGATTGGCGTGATATCAAGTAGGGTATGGCGATCGGGAACGCTGCCGAGCTGGATGCAGCCCTTAATCATACGTGACATCAGGTCATTCACATTCCCCACGCCAGTTTGGCTATGACCGGCAATGCGCCCCAATCGATAAATGCAAACGGGCAACCCTCTATCCTTGGCCTGGGTGACGAGCTGTTCTGCAACCCACTTGCTTTGAGAATAGCCACTGTCCGGCAGGTGGGCTAATGTTAAGGGGCTCTCTTCTCGAATCGCAACCTCTCCACTGCCCCCAAACACGCTTAGGGTTGAGATAAAGTGCATCGGTTTGCTGCGCGTATGACAAGCTAACCGCAGAACTTCTTGCGTTCCCAGGACATTAGCAGGTTTGAGCATCGCGTAAGGATAAACTGAATTTACCCAGGCTCCGTTATGGTAAATCCTATCAACTTGAGCCGCCAGAGCTTGAAACTGCGCACTTGTTAGACCCAGTTGGGGATCTGCCAAATTGCCTAGAACCGGATGAAGGCGATCGCGATATGCTTCGTTCCACAGGTGATAGTGTTTTAGAGTTTGACGGAGCCGTTGTTGACCCGAAGCGATTGTATCTGCCCTGACCAAGCAGTGAATCTCAGCATCAGTTTGTTCCAGTAAGTCTCGCAGCAGAAATGCACCCACAAACCCAGTGGCTCCGGTCAAGAAGATGTGCTGGGGTGGGATGAAGGGGGCGACCGCTGCAGCAGCAGGGCGAATGCTGGAATCCAGGAGTTGTTCAGTCGCCCAATCTACTTGAGATATAGCGGGTTGAGCGACTTGTGATTTTCCTCGTTGGGTAGTTTCGATCATTGTGGCTAGTTCGGCTACAGTCGGCGCTTCATACAGTTCTCGCAATGCCAGATCGACCTGAAAGTGCTGTCGAACTTGGGTCAGGAGTTGCGTCATAAGTAGAGAATGTCCACCCAGATCGAAGAAGCTATCTTGTATACCCACACGGGTCACGCCCAAGACCTCAGCCCAGATCTTGGCTAACTCAGCTTCGAGGGGCGATCGCGGTTCTATGCATGATTGATTCTCATTCGGCTGAATTGGTTCAGGGTCAGGTAGGGCGCGGCGATCGACCTTGCCATTCGGCGTTAATGGTAGGTGAGACAGCATTACATAGGTAGCAGGCACCATATAGTCAGGGAGTTTTTCAGCAAGATAGTGTCGCAACTGGGGAATCAGTTGATGGGTCAGCATTGCTTGCAAGGGGGCATTGGCATAGTCACGCCACGGACGCAGCGGAGGTGTTTTCAGTGGATTGACTACCTGCGTTTCGGCATCTGTCCCCCGTCGTCTCAGGATTACCTGATACTGTCCTGCAAGATTTTCAGTCTCCCAGCAGATCTCGACCGTGTAGGGCAGGCTGTCTGCCAAGCTCCACAGAGCTTCTGGGTCAACCCCCGCAGCGGCTTGAGTGGGTAAGGCTGCTTGGAATTCGGCGATGGTTTCAGGAATATTTGTTGGGTCTGCCTGGTAGAGCCACTGCATTGTTGCAATCTCTGTGCTCAGACGGGCATTGGGAATGTGGGCGATCGCCACTAGGTCGGGTTCTGTCTCGATCAAACGCTGGCGCAGATCAGATACCGTTAGCAGATCTGCCTGCCAATCTAACCAGGATACCTCTGCGGCTGGCGCAGCTTTGCCAATATGCAGCACGACGTCATAGCGAAACTTCGTTAGTTCGTTGGCATGGGTGCCCCGTTCTAGGAGAATCTCAACTCGGCTAATTTGCGGCAGTTCTTGCTGTAACGCTTGAAAGAAAGCCGGATCGATGACCAACTGCTTTTCGTCGATAACCTGCTTTTGCACCCGCTGCCGCAGCTCGGCTCGAGTTGTGGTAGGAGTTGCCCGATAGAGCTGCACAGAGGTATGAAACGCTTCCAATAACGGCAGACTGCGAATATCTCCCAGGAAAATAGAGCTACCTGGCTCCACTACATCCACGGCTTTTTGCAACACGGTCAAGAGATAGTCAATACTGGGAAAATATTGAGCGACAGACACGATCAGCACGGCATTAAAGCTATGCGGTTCAACCCCACTAAAGTCATCGGCTCCCCGCTGCAAGAAGGTGACGTTAGGGAGATCTAGCCCCAGTTGATGCACTTGATTTTGCAAGATTTGTAGGGCATTGGCAGATAGATCCGTCGCCCAGTAGCGGCTGCATTGAGGGGCAACGCGAAACAACATTAAACCGCTGCCGCCACAGCCTAGTTCTAAGACCCGACTGGGCTGCAATGCCAATACACGGGCTACGGTTTGCTCCATCCATGCCTGTACTTCTGTCGCTAGCATCGGTTCCCCAGTGTAGCTACTTTCCCAGCCTTTGATATAGAAGGCTGGCTGCTGATCAGCATAGGCCTGACTGTAAAGGTGGTCGAAGACAGCTTGCCATTGCGTAGTTTGTTGATGGGTGGGTTCTGCCTCGGTCTCTGCCGTGGAGACGTCAGCCGTTGAATCAGGAACAACATAGCCGACTAGGCGGGGATGGGTTCCGTCTTGCAAAACCACGGCTGCATCTTGGATGGCAGGATGCTGTTTGAGGATAGCTTCAATCTCACCTAACTCAATGCGAAACCCGCGTAGCTTCAACTGATTGTCGCTGCGCCCCAGAAATTCTAGCTGCCTGTCAGAACGATAGCGAACCCTGTCTCCCGTTTTGTAAAGGCGATCGCCCGCTTTCTGGCTAAACGGATGGGGAATAAAGTGAGTGGCCGTGAGGTCAGGGCGCTGCCAGTAGCCCCTTGCTACCCCAGTACCCCCAATGTAAAGCTCTCCGGGGATGCCCATGGGTACTGGCTGGAGTAACGCATCCAACACATAGGTTTGCACCTGGGGCACCGATTGCCCGATGGGGACATGGGCTGCGGTAGCAATGGCATTGGCTCCTGACACGTCGCACAGTGTTGCCACAATGGTGGTTTCGGTTGGGCCGTAGCTATTGACCAGTCGCACTTGAGGATAGTGCTGCTGCCAAACCTGAAGCTGTGCCTGGTCGGCTGCTTCACCGCCAATGATTACTAATCTTAAGGAAGCCGGTAGCGGGGTAGAGGCGATCGCCGCAGTCAGTTGATGCCAAAAAGCGGTGGGCAAATCTAGAACGCTAAGGTGCAGGCGATCGCACTGCTGCCAAAATTCTGGAATGGAATTGAGCATCGTCTCTGAGCGCAGTACTAGCGTTGCCCCCTGTGCCAGCGTTGGAAAAATTTCCTCCGTCGCCGCATCAAAGCCAATGGAGGCAAATTGCAGGACGCGATCGCCCGGTTTGATGTCGTAAATCTGCCCGGCTGCCGTAATGTAGTTGACCACCGCCTGATGGGAGGTCATGACGCCTTTGGGGGTTCCGGTTGAACCGGACGTGTAAATTAAATACGCTAGATTTTCCGGATGGGTTTGATTGACCGGGTTCTCAGCCCCATGGGAGGCAATGTCAGTCCAGTCTCGGTCTAAACAGATCACATTGGGATGGGAAAACTGCTCAGCCAAAGAAGACTGAGTCAATACCAGAGAGACCTGAGCATCTGCCAAAATCAAGGCAATGCGTTCGGCGGGATAAGCCGGGTCAATCGGCACGTAGGCCCCGCCCGCTTTGAGAATGCCAAACAGCGCCACTAGCATATCCAATGAGCGTTCAACGAACAGACCTACGCGGGTTTCCGGTTTCACACCTTGTTGCCGCAGAGTATGAGCCAGTTGGTTGGCGCGTTGGTTTAGCTCCCGGTAGGTGAACGACTTATGGCGATCGATCACGGCAATTGCGTCGGGCGATCGCTCGACCTGAGCTTCAAACCCTTGGTGCAGACAGAGGCTAGCGTCCCCCGCAATCGGGTTAACCCATTCCGTTAAGAGTAACTGACATTCAGCGGAGGTGATCAGGGGCAATGCCGCAATTCGCTGATCGGGGTTGGCGATCGCCCCTTCTAGCAGGGTTTGAAAATGGCCTACCAGCCGCTCAATCGTGGCATCGTCAAATACATCCGTTTTGTACTCAACCACACCGCGCAGTCCGGTGCGGCTGTCAGATAAGCCTATTCCCAAGTCAAATTTGGCGGTTTGATCGGCAATGTCCAGGGGTTCTAGGGTGAGTCCGGGCAGTTGCAACTCATCAGTCGCTGCCGTTTGAAAGGCTAACATCACCTGAAATAACGGGTTGCGATTGAGATTGCGATCGGGACGCAGCGCTTCCACCAGTTTCTCAAAGGGCAAATCTTGATGCGCCTGAGCCTCGACCACAACCTGCCGCACCTGTCGTAGCACTTGCCGAAAGCTAAGATCACCGTCAACTTGGCTGCGGAGAACCAACGTATTAACGAAGAAACCAATTAGCTTCTCAATCTCAGGCTGATTGCGATTGGCGATCGGAGAACCCACCACCACATCTGTCTGCCCTGTATAGCGATAGAGCAGCACCTTGAAGGCAGTTAAGAGGGTGATAAATAAGGTACTGTTTTCTTCCCAGCTCAACGCTTTGAGTGCTTCAGTTAAGGATAGCGGCAGGACAAAACTCTGCTTACGACCTTGGTGGGTAATCGGGTGCGATCGCCCCCGTGTCGGCAACGGTAACCCAGGCAACGATCCCGCCAGCTTTTGCTTCCAGTAGGTCAGTTGAGCATCCCAAACACCGCTCTGGAGATACTGCCGTTGCCATACGGCGAAATCGGCATACTGAATGGGCAGATCCGGCAGGGGTGAGGGCTGTCCCTGACAAAATGCTGGATACAGCGCTGTCACGTCCTGCACTAAAACGCTCTTTGACCAGGCATCGCTGATGATGTGATGTAGGGTAAACAACAGCACATGTTCTTGCTCAGACAGCCGCAGTAGGATAGCTCGCCACAACGGGCTTTGCCCCAAATTAAATGGGCTGTTTGACTCTGCGATCGCCCGCTGCTGCACCACTGCATCCTGCTCCATTTGGGGTAGGTGGGATACATTCACTAGCTGTAACGGGGTTAGTGCAGGGTCTCCAATCACCTGCATCGGTTCGCCATCCATCACGGCAATATGAGTGCGCAACACCTCATGGCGATGCACCAGTTCATGCAGCGTTTGCTCTAGGGCAGATACCTGCAAGGTTCCCCTGAGCCGAATCGCCATCGGTACGTTGTAAAACGGGCTGTTGGGTTCTAACTGGTCTAGAAACCACAAACGTTGCTGAGCAAAGGACAGCGGAAAGTAACGGGTCGTCCGCGGCTGGGGTGTAATAGAACGAGCAGGACGATCTGCTTGTTGCTGCTGTAATTGCTGCAACAAACGCTCCAATTGCTCTGGGGAAAGATCGACAATGCGCTTTGCGAGGTCACTCATGGTAGTTCCGATCAAACATAAAGGGGAGGAGTGGGCGTGAGGTATGCTGAGCTATTGCATTACTCATGCATAGGGGCTAAGTCCAATTGGTTCAGTAGGTCGGCTAAGCCGCTTGGGTTGGCTTGCTCTACCAGGGCTTGACTGATGGCGATCGCCAGTTCTGCCACTGTGGGCGATTCAAAGAACTGATGCAGCAGCAATTCTACTAGAAACGATTGCCGCAGCCGCGACATAATTTGGGTTGCCAGTAGGGAATGCCCGCCTAGGTCAAAAAAGCGATCGTGAATGCTGACGCGCTCTAGCTGCAGCACCTCTGCCCAAATCTGAGCCAGCTTTTCCTCAATCGAGTTACGGGGCGCAACAAACTCAGTGGATGCTGCTGCAGGAATGGGTAAGGCTTGCCGGTTGATTTTGCCATTGGGCAAGAGGGGTAAGGCTTTTAGCACCAGGATGGCGGCAGGCACCATATAGTCTGGCAACCGCTGTTGCAACTGGCTGCGGAGGATAGCCCCATCGACCACCTGATCTGCCTGAGCGATCACATAGGCGACTAGACGCGGTAGCCCTGGCGCATCTTCCCGCAGAATCGCGATCGCAGACTGCACGGTTGAGTACTGCCGTAGGGCCGCTTCGATTTCGCCCAACTCCACCCGGTAGCCGCGAAGTTTGACCTGATGGTCGACGCGACCTAAAAACTCCAAACTGCCATCGGGACGGAATCGAGCGCGATCGCCCGTTCGGTATAGCCGACCGCCGGGCATCGTACTAAACGGGTGCGGCGGCGGTAAAGATTCTGACCAAAATGGGCCATTTGATCTGAAACGCTTATCTAGTAGGGCTTTGAACGTAAGACTGGAATGAGACTGGCTGTTTAAGTAGAGAACAAATTTACTGACGTGATTGGG
>DATNRH010000246.1 GCA_036703605.1 Candidatus Obscuribacterales bacterium
GTTGATTAACTCTAATAGATGCAGACCGCTGCGCTCGATGGTTTGCAAAGCCCTAATTTGTTCCGTATTCACTGGGCCAAATACATCGTCCTGCAAGCCCTCAGACATACCCAGAATGGCATTGAGGGGAGTACGAAGTTCGTGGCTCATGTTGGCTAAGAACTCATCCTTGAGGCGGGTGGCACGGAGCAGTTCTTGGTTACGTTCGGTGAGCTGTTGCTGAGCCAACTGGCGTTCGGTGAGTTCTTGCTGCAACTGCTCAAACAAGTGGGATTGCTGGATGGCGATCGCCAGTTGGTTGGCAATTTGCTGCAAAAGCTGGGCCTCGTCTTGATGCCAGACCCGCCGGGTATGGCAGGCATGAACTACTAGTACTCCCCACAGTTTATTCTTGCTCTCGGGAGATGCCCAGCGATGGGCTTCGGAATCGTGCAGTTCTTGGAGAATGGGGGCAACAATTTTGGACTGAATCTGTCCGGTCTGGGAATAGTCCACCAAACAACCTGTCCAGATATCGTCCATCACGTCTGGCACAATTCGGGGCTGCCCCTGCCAGTAGTGTTCTAGAATCTCTGGAGACCAGATTTCATCCTCCCAGTGCATAGATTTGAGGCGGGGTAAGTTGGGGGCGACGGCTTCTTCGACGATGTGGCTGTGGCCATCGTGGCAAACCTGAAACACGATCACCCGATCGCTGTGCAAAATCTCCTGCACCTGCTGGGTGGCAATCGCCAAGATTTCTTGTAGATCGAGAGACTGTCGGATCTGTTGCAGAATCAGCTCTAGGGCCGTTTGCTGCCGTAGTTGCTGAATGACTTTGGTCTCTGCCCTTTGGCGTTCCTGCAATTCGGTCTGGAGCTGTTCGTAGAGAATGGCCTGCTGGATGGCGATCGCCAACTGGTTGGCCAGTTGATGCCCTAGGGCAATTTCCGGCTGCTGCCAATAGCGGGGCCCATCACACTGATGAACACACAGCAGCCCCCACAACTGATCGTTGCAGAGCAAGGGCATGACCAAGTTGGCCCGCACCTGAAACTCGCTCAAAATGTCGGTATGGCAGGTCTCTAAGCCATTCCGGTAGATGTCGTCTACGACGTAGTAGCGCCCTTGGGCATAGAGGTTGGCATAGTTTTCACCAAAGCAGTGGTCATGCACCCGCATGGCCACCACGGAAGGGAAGCCATTCATCACCGACTCCGCCACAAATTCGCCGTTGTTGTAGCCAGAGTTGGGGTCAAGCTTGAAAATGCCCACCCGATCGGCTTGCAGGCAGGTGCGAATTTCCTGACAGGCGGTGTCAAAAATAGTCTGTAGGTCGAGGGATTGGCGAATACGCTGGCTGATCTCCCGCAGGACGGTTTCTCGTGCTGCTTGCTGACGAATAATTTCTTCACTGTATTTGCGCTCAGTAATATCTTCAGCAATGCCGGCTAGACGGTAAATCTCGCCCTGGGCATTGCGGATGGGGAAGGCCCGATCATGAATCCAGCGCTGGGTGCCATCGGGGCGGATAATCCGATATTCTTCGTCGAAGGTGCCTTGAATTTGTTTGGGAATAGCTGCTAACACCCGCTCCCGGTCGCCAGCATGGATCATCTCAACCCAGGCGTCGGGGGTCACGTAGAGTTCGACACAGGGGCGGCCCCAAATCCGTTCATAGGCGGGGCTGACGTAGACCCGATCAGTACGATTGAGATGCAAGATCCAAAAGACCGCATCGACTACTTCGGCAAGTTGGCGGAACTTTTCTTCACTTTCCCGCAGGGCATCTTCTGCTTGCTTGCGATCGCTGATATCCTCGCAAACACAAATCAGGAGGTTGTCTGCTGCGATCGTCAGCGACAACTGCTCAGGGAAGGTTGTTCCATCTTTGCGAGTTGCTATTACTTCTCCCTGCCAAGACATTTGCTCGTATAAAACAGGCAAAATGTCCTGATCAAACCGTTCTAGTTCCTCAGGAGAATATATAACTCGCCAACTCTGTCCGATCAGTTCTTCCGTAGTTTGATAGCCAAACAATGCCGCATGGGAGGAGTTGAGATATAGGTAACGCCCATC
>DATNRH010000247.1 GCA_036703605.1 Candidatus Obscuribacterales bacterium
TGCAAAGGAAGACAAATGGCCTTGAGGTAGCGAGGCAACAAGCGAGCTTAGATTTGCACCACCACCACCAGTACCTGAAAATCCCCCAAGTCCTGCTGATGATGACGAGAATCCTCCACCACGTGCACCTTGAAAAGCCAAAAGTTCAGCCAACGGGTTACCTTGGCTTCGGCCCAGCGATGATGCATTGAAGCCAGCAGAAAAGCCACCAAAGCCTCCTCCTCCTGTCGCACCCGGGGCCGCACCTAAGGCAGAAGACAACCAAGGACTGAAACCTGCTTGAGATGAAGCGAACGAAGCGTGGGCCTGTAACTGTTGTAATTGTTGCTGTCGCTGCCGAGCAGCTAGCAACTGCAGCGTTAGATCATCCAGCTGGCCATGTTGCTGGCGGTCAGCCGAAAGGGAAGCGTTTGAGGCTCCCATGCCAGTGCCAAAACCAGCTGATGCTAATGATGGCGATGAAGTGATACCAGATCCACTTCCTGCAGCGGCAGTTGTGCCGAAACCAGCTGCCGTCTGTGTAGGGCTGAATCCAAGAGAAGCTTGATTTAGGCCACCTAAGCCGCCGCCACCGCCACCCGAGAGAGCGCCAGCTAACCCTGCCAATTCTGAAAGCCCTCTCGAACTTACCCCTCGCGCAGAAGGCTGTTGCTGCTGAGTGACACCAGGCATACAGGATCTGACCATTGCAATCCTGTCACGAAGACTCGCATTCTCTGACTTGAGGGCGTCATTCATAGTTTCAATCTCAGCGCGTTTTCCTTGGAGGTCTTCCATCTTATTCTTGACCTTGTCTCGGAGTCTCTTCGAGCTCATGCGGCTAATTCTTCTTCGCCTTTCGAGGGCCGACTCGTCGCTTTCGCCACTGGCCGTTGAACCACCAGCAGCAGCGGCAGCAGCAGCAACTGGAGCTTGAGCCACAGGAGGACTCTTGCGCTTCGTGACGGTTTTCTTGGCTTTGTGGGCCGCTGGTTTCTTGCTGTCACTACCACCATTCTTGGCACTGACGTTGCTGTCTTTGGAGGCCCGTTTCTTGTCTGCAGTCGTACTACCGCAAGGAGGAAGCTTTGTATTGGTATCCTCGGAGGCAGCTGCCCCCATCTTCTTGTCGTCCATTGCGGTCTTAGTGCACATTAATGAACTATACTGTGCAATGTACTGTACCGAGATAACTCTACTAGAATAGAGTAGCTGAAGAATCTATATTGCTCCACTCTATGACACTTGAGATAAAGAGAGAATGAGAGAAGCCTG
>DATNRH010000248.1 GCA_036703605.1 Candidatus Obscuribacterales bacterium
TGTGTCGTGTGACGACTCGTAGTGTGTATCTGTGGTGCCTACACTAGTCACTGAAGGCATTCCAGAGGAAACAACGCCAGTGAGAGAAGGCGTAGATTCAAGAACAAGATCCGTTGTGGAAGTGTCCATCGCAGTTGTTGCGGATGTTACATCCCTTGTGGGGGGCAGCATAAGTGAAGTGCTGGATATCAGAGGGTATTTCGCTTACAAGGACTCAGTGATTGTTAATGAATCGGACTCAGAATTGCTGAAAATCCGGCCAGTGATTGTGTGTGGGCCTGCTGTAAAGTTGTGAGATGTGCTATCAGCTGCTCCGGTGTATATTGACACTCCGTCCACAAGAACTTCATAGGAGACGACATCATAGTAGTTAGGATCCCAGCCATTCACTGAGATTGTGACACTAATTCCAGCATCGAGGCTTGAAACAGAGACACCAAAAATTTCCTGCCAAATCAGAGTTTGCGTACAGGTGCAACATCCAACTCAAGCACAGGATCATAAATCAAGATAAGCTGATTGGAGGGCCCTTGGACGGCCACAGCGAGAAATCCTGGGCCAAACACATCGGACGTGTCGAGGATCCCAGTACTCTCCTGTCCTGGAGTTGTGGCAAGCAGGACCTGGTATGAGAAGGGCACACTCAAGCCTACCTGGTCTGCTTCGTTGGCAGCATCTATGCGAAGAATCTGGTCTGAACCAGCCCCATCAGAACAGATGTACAGGTATCGCCCGTCGCGGGTCACAGCAATATTGTCTGGTGCCGGCGCGTTGGATACAAAGTTTCGAATCACTCCACCCTGCAGCAGGTCCTCAGAGTCGTTGAACCTAAGCTTCCACACACGTTGAGTGCTGGTCGTAACAAAGTAAAAGACTGACCTAGACGTTAGCTCCGACTCCCTGCAACACAAGCCGTCCGACACCCTCTCGCCCCCTCGCTCCGCTCTTGCTTACGGATCAGCAGGGTTCCAAGCACCATCCTCAGGCCGTGCGAATGTTGAGCGGGGAGACACCGCGAGAAGCTGGGTGCGTGAGGTGTGGGTCTCAGGATTCGGCACAAGGGTCAACTCAAAGGGCACTTCGCTCGGAAGGGAGCTGTCGGAGGGCATTGAGGGGACATTCAGCAAGTAGAGCTGCCCATTGCCAAGACCAATCTGAATGTGAACACAGAGCCCCACTTAGAGAGAAAGGTGGTGGTGGTGTTGGGGGGG
>DATNRH010000249.1 GCA_036703605.1 Candidatus Obscuribacterales bacterium
GGGTACAAAAAGCACGTCACAGCCAGCGGCGCAGAGTGCTGCAAGAAACGATGAACGGAATATAAGCAAAGAGAATAGAAAGTAATGAATAAAGTAAGTAAATGAGGTTTATTGGTCCATTTCTGCGACAGCAGCTTCTTCCTCTTCAAATCTAAGTTCCTGAAAATCTTGGTCCAGTTCATCCTTTGTGCGCTGACCTTGTTCGTTCCACCACGCAATGTCTTCTTCCGCCATGTCATTGCTTACAGACGGATCCTGACTGGCCAAATTTGCGAGCCTTGTGACTTCATTAAACTTATCCGCAGCATTCAATCTATCTGTTGGTATCCCCACCGCCCTCAAAATGTAGTCCACAATAGACTGCCCAACATTTGGCAATTGACCTTGTGTTGCATAGTAGCTAAAGTAAGACAACACGGTGTCGTCCTCCCTCAACAAGTTCTGGAGACCCTCTCTTATAAAGTCATTGATGGGTAGCTCTCCAGTGCGGCGGCGCTTTGTGCCCCGGCCATCCAGCTTGGCCCCCACAGCCGCATCCAGCGTGCTCAACTTGGACGTCACTGCAGGAATGAGTCGCACTTGGAGGGCTTCGATCTGGCGGAGAAGGGTGTCCCGCTGTGCCACCAGGGCATCATAGTCGGCTTGCGAGATGTCGGCTCGGCTGCTCAGGGTGGTGTCGATCTCTTGCACCTCGCGCTCATAGTCGGTGATGAGGGTCTGGATGTTGTTCTTGAGGCTGTTGACCACGATCTGCATTTGCGCCAGCTGGTCGCACATCTCTGCCCCAAACATGGCCTCGCACGCTTCCTTGGTCTCAAAGATCTGCAAGTCTTCAATGGCGACGCTAGAGGGAATAGACATGATGGCTTTTTTAACACCCGTGAAAAAATACACAACACTTAAAAAACAGCAGCGCAATGCCCAACAAGCCCTTCCTTCTAGCCGCAGTGCCCGTGTGCCAGGGGTGCACGGGGTGCACCGCCACAGAGTCCGTGCCCACCTTTGAACAGAAGCTGTGCTACCTGCCCATGTACAAGGTGACACAGGCCATCCTCAACCTGGCCAACGTGCAGGGATCCACCGACGCAGAGATCTTTGCCGAGGCTCCGAATGTGTGCGACGCCACCGTGACCTCCTTGGCCCAGGTGCAGGCCACCCTGACAGAGGGCGTGCGCAAGCGCATCTTCAAGCTCAACACCGCCACATCACGCTACTGTGTGAACGTAGACATGAACCAGTTCCTGCAGAACCGCGAAATATACCGCGACTTTAAGAGCCAGCTGTGGTGCCCTAACGACTGCACCCCATGCTCCACTTGCAAGCCATTC
>DATNRH010000250.1 GCA_036703605.1 Candidatus Obscuribacterales bacterium
TATATCCGAGATTTAGCAATTCTGTGGGCGATCGCTCTGCTGTCGATCACCATTGCTGTGGTGGTCAGCCGTCGATTGGTGACGCCCATTTTGCAGTTGGCCGCCATGACCACCAACGTGCCCCAGCGGTTGGTCAGCGACCATACTATTGACCTACCGACCAGCTCCATTGATGAAGTGGCGCTGCTGTCTGATAACGTTTACACCATGTTGCTCGCCCTCAAGCAACAGTTTGATCACATCCGTCAAACCAACAGCACCCTAGAGCAGCGGGTGCGGCAGCGCACGTTAGAATTGCAAACCCTCAACCGGGAACTACGGCAGGCCAAGGAAGCAGCGGAGGCGGCCAACCTTGCCAAGAGCGAGTTTTTGGCCAATATGAGCCATGAAATTCGCACTCCTATGAATGCCATTTTGGGATTTACCCAATTGCTGGATCAGAAAACCATCGATAGTCGCCAGAAGTCATATTTGTCTTCCATTGAAACGAGCGGTCAAATGCTGCTGGCGTTGATTGATGATATGCTCGACCTCTCTAGAATTGAGGCTGGGCAACTGCGGCTGTACTATGAGCCCGTGAATCTCCGATCTCTGATCGTGGATGTCAAAACCATTTTTAGCCAAAAGGCAGGGGAAAAGAATCTAGTTCTAGATGTCAGGCTGGATGATGCCTTGCCATGGATCTTGTTCGATCCAGTGCGACTACGGCAGATTTTGTTTAATGTGGTGGGCAATGCGGTGAAGTTTACCGAACAGGGGGGTATCTATCTCAAGGTATCGGTGTTTCCCGACGCTCAGAGTGATCAACACCTGACCTTAGAAATCACGGTTAGCGACACCGGTATCGGCATTGCACCAGATCAGCACCAAAAGATTTTTGAAAGTTTTACCCAAAGTGATGGGCAAGATGTGCGGAAATATGGCGGCACAGGTTTAGGGCTGGCTATTACCCGACGGTTGACCAAGATGCTCGGCGGTACGATTGTCCTCGATAGTGATCTGGGTCAGGGCTCTAAGTTTACATTTACGTTTCCCCACGTGGCGATCGCTCCCAGTTCCTATCCATCTGAACCGTTGCTCGAAGAAGCGATCACGCATGATGTCTGGAACACCCTGCCGCCGGTAACGGTTTTGGTGGCAGATGATGTGAAGTCCAATCGAGAGTTGATCCAGCAATATTTTCATGACAGCCACCATCGCATTCTCTTAGCCCGAGATGGCGATGAGGCAGTGCAATTGGCCCATATTCATCATCCAGATCTGATCTTGCTCGATCTACAGCTGGGCGATCGCAGCGGTCAGGAGGTCATCCAAGCGCTCAATCAACAGCCCGACACCCAGATGATTCCGGTGGTGGTGATGACGGCTAGCACATCTCGCGAACTGGATGAGTCCATCAAGCCTATGTGCCATGCTGTGCTGCATAAGCCCGTCCGCCATGAACACCTGTGGGAGGTTTTGAAAACAATCGATGTTCAGGACAAAACAACGGCCCCCCCATCACCAGCCGTCTCGCTAGCTGCGACAGAACAGGGGAGCGATCGCCAATCTGAGCTACTACTGGCCCTCAAGCAAGTCGAACAGGATCATTGGCAGCATTTGCGGCAAACCATGACCATGCGAGGGGTGGTTGCTTTTGCCCAAGCCTTGCAAGAGGTGGCTCAAACCTATGGCAACACCTCCCTTGATCGCTATGCCCACCTGTTGCTTGATCAAGTCGATGCCTTTGATTGGGATCATTTGCCCCAGTCCATTGATGGATTTGCCGAACTGCGGCGATCGCTGGAGGCTAGCCTATCGTCTCTGGCATCCTAAGGGTACTTTTTAGAGCATTACTGGATAGCAGGATGAATTGCCCTCATCCCCAACCCTTTTCCCTAGGGATAAGGAAGCTAAAACTCTTGTTTCCTCTCCTTTTGGGC
>DATNRH010000251.1 GCA_036703605.1 Candidatus Obscuribacterales bacterium
GCCTCTGCTGCTAGCGATCGCTCTCTCTCTAGCTAGACCGTCTTCATTCGGATGCAACTGGCTGCGATCGCGTCCCAACTTGAATCGCTCAAACCGGCTTTCTTTGATGCCTATGCAGATCTCGATAGAACGTCACTCAAACTCGACTCGGCTGTTATTTCTCGCACGTTAACGGTTGGACAGTAGGACGACCCAAACGACATCCTCGATCAGGAACAACGGCTCAAGCAGCTCAGCCGTTGCACCACACATGAGCCAACGGACGGACGACCAATGATTTGGTCGATTCGGCGTCGTCCCTCGTCACACTGGTGTTAGCGATCGCTCTCACCGGTTGCCTAATGACTCGGTAGTTGAAGGGGATGCTGGCATCGCGGACACCAGGAGCTGACGGGATGGACGTTCCCAGTACCATACAATGGGCGATCGCTCTCCTAACATCAATGACAGATGACGGAGGACTCCCGCTCAGGCAATTGGCGCGGCGACGTCGTCCCAGGAAACAGAAGCAGAAGCAGAAGACTTGGGGACAAACAGTCAATGTAGTCATGGCGAGCGCGGAGGGCGTTGAGGAACGATAGGTGTTCGGTTGCTAGGTTTTGGGCAGGATGGCCTGACGCGGCTATCCGGTGACGCTGGCACTAGGGGGATCAATGCCCAGGTGTAGTGGGATAGTGGCTATATCCTTGTTCGGCGGCGTGGATCTCGACTTGTTGGGCAATTTGCGCGCGGCTGCTCTGCCGCATCCCTCGATTCCCTGGCCGGTAATGCTTGATCATGTAGTCTTGGCACACTGAATCGGTTTTTGATGTCCGGCATCGGCCCGTTCTCTACGGGTTAGACCGCTTGCGCCTTGCGTTCGATAATGACTTACTAATCGTTTTAGGTTTTAGATGAGTTATGCGCAGTCGATGACAGGTGGGGCAACTCGCTAAAATGATGCGATCGCTATAGCCCTGGTCACGCAACCTTTCTATCTGCTCTAATGACAAATAGCGTGGCACGGTTTCTGCTTTTCTTGAAACCGGGGCACCTCTAGTT
>DATNRH010000252.1 GCA_036703605.1 Candidatus Obscuribacterales bacterium
ACAGAGTGTACAAATTCTTCCCAGGAGCCAGCATTGTCTAATTGATCGGAAAGACTATTAACTAACGTACCTAGGCGGTCTTGGATGAACTGATTTTCTAGTATCTTCTTATTGGGGGGCTCCTTCCCTACAGAGGGGGCTGGTCGCTTGCTTGGTGTGGACGGCGTGGAGCTAGCTTCCGGGCCAGGGCTTTCTGTAGGAGGGGCCACTATTGTGTTTTCTTCTTGCGCGCGGTGGCTTGCTGCGCTTGCTTCGTTATTATATGTAGGAGTGTTGTTTGGTGTGGATGTGAAATGTCTTTGTTGTGGTGATGTGCGAACGACCTTCGGCAGGCCGGTGAGGTGCCCTCCAACTATTCTTTTCGCAGGAGAAGGAGGGTAGGAGACGCTTGGAGCGCCTCAGGGCTTGGTAGCCACCCCACAGTCGGTCAAGAGCTTGTGAGTGGCATCGATCACATTCTTGTTGGCCTGAATGTGGGTGGAGGCACGCTTGCATCCCTCATAGCACGTTCCTCTCAAGAGGTAGGACAGGCAAACTGGATGACCTCCAATCTTCGGGACCACGAGAGGATCATTCCCCGAATGGGCTTTGAGCAACGAGTTCACCGAAGTGTGACCAGATCCCGTGTATTGCTCGTTGAGTGATGCATCCAAGTTGGGATTCGAAATGACGGAGGGCTTGGCCGTGCCGGCCGCTGCAGCTGGAGCTGTTCCGGTGCTTTTGCCCCCGCGAGCCGTCCCAGGACCAGTTCCCAAACGCGGGGCTGGCTGCTGTTCGTCCACCACCGTCAGCCACGTCTGGGGAAGGTGAGGGAGATCATTCTCATAAGTCTTGATGCCTAGGGCCCTTTCCATGGATGCGAAGTTGGGAAGGTAGCCGGGCCGAGAGAGCGAGCGCTCCTGGATGTAGTCGAACACCTGAACCTGCACCCAGTACATGAGGCGCAGGCAGACGTGGACATGAGTGGCAGGCGTGTGGGCCATGTGGTATCAAAGACCAGAGGTAAGCTCCTCACGGATGTTTGCCAAGAAGTGACGATAAGAGGTGGCCAGG
>DATNRH010000253.1 GCA_036703605.1 Candidatus Obscuribacterales bacterium
TTGTATGGCGAATGCGCTTGAGGAGATCGGATTCGCTGGTCTTGGGCAGACGAATGGGCTGCTGTTCGGCGGGCTGAGCTTGCATAGAATCGGAAGAGGCGTCTTGAGGCATCGGTCACTAATCAGTCACTAATCGGTCACGAAACAAAATGCAGGTTCCTAAGGGCAAGGGGAAGGGGAAGGCTCTCATGCGATCGCTTTATGGATCACCCTAGGATTGCTCTCTATCTTATCGAGAGTCGGCGGGATTCGGAGGCTCTCATTCAGGGAGAATTCAGTAAGATTTGAGAAAGTTCCTGTTGTTCTCATTTAATTTTTGTCTACAGACTAGATGAAGTCAGGCTTTGAGGGGCGATCGCTTCCTGACGATGGCCCTAAACTGGACTGGTACAATGGAAGAGTGCCCTGGAAAAATATCAAAAATTGTTACGAAACGTAAATTCTATTAAGATTAATGTAGTAGCCTAATAATCTAGATTAAATAAACGCATGTTTAGTTCGAATGCACCGGAGCCCGAATTATTGAAGGCACTACTGGAGCCGCTTTTAGACGACTTTCAATATTGGTTTGGGCGATCGCGATCGCTGCTTGAAACCCAAGAGCTTGAGTTTTTGGGCCCTGAAGAGCAGTCTGATCTCCTAGCACGGGTAACGACGGCTCAGCAAGAAGTGAGTACCGCTCAAATGCTGCTGCGCGCCACCGATGGTCAAGTAGGAATCGAAACCTCAATATTGATGCCTTGGCATCGGTTGGTGGCTGAATGCTGGCAGGTAAGCCGCCGTAGCCGGACGGCCCGCGTTCAGGGTGACTAGTTAGCTAGGCTCATAACGCTTCGTTTCTAAGGTTTGAGTCCAGTGGCGATCGCCCCTTCTGAGTCAATTCGCGATTTGGTTTGGTTTGCTCTTAGGAGAAAGAAATGTTACATCTGCTTTATATTGTTGCGTTTGCAGTGTTGGCGTTCTTGGCCGTCGGCAACTTGATTCGAAATTTAATGACCCTAGGGGCGGAAGTCCGTCAAGAGCCCAGCAACAATCGGTCGGGGTATGGCAATTCGATGGGCTCGTCCCGGATGTCATCCCATCCTGAACTGCTGGATGAGACGGGAGCTGTGGTTAAGGAGCCCTATTTGGTGATGCGATCGATTACGGTTGATGATGCGCGCAAGCGTCTAGACGCCCTCTATCAATCATCTCCCAGCACAGACGAGACCCAGGACGAAACGCTTTAGGTTGGGGTTTTCGCCGAAGACGGAAGAGCTGCTCTAGCGCTGCCTTAGAATTTTAGACCCCAAACTTCAGGAGAGTTGTAGCTTGTGGCTCCTGAGGTCTGGTGGTTTGTCACGTCTTGCTGGCTGGCACATCTTAAGCAGCCAGCCCTGTTGACTTGTGAGATACAGCAGCGCAACGCATCAAAGCCCTGCAAGACGGTGCGTTACGGCTATGCCTAACAGCAGGCGACAACAAGATTTATTGAGATCCACCTCCTAGATCATGGGTTGGAACTATCTACACCATAGATGCGTCAAGTCACCAAACACATGATCCAGTTGTGAGGACTAGCCAGGGGTAATCTCTGGCTAATTTTTTTGGCCGATTGGACAGATTTAGATGGTTAACATCAACATGGTTGACATCAAAGTTGTCTAGACACAAAGCTTTGCCTAGAGCCAGGGGCTGACCCTCGGCGATCGCTGCCGCCGAAGGTCAAGCGGTGAGAGTCTATCGGCGGATGGGTGTACCGCAGGGATAGGTAGCTGGGGCGCTGGTGGCACCGACGAGCTCAGAGGGGTTAGCCGCTTTCTGGGGATTTGACTTGGCGGCTTCATAGTCGCGCTTTAGGTTATCCATCAACTCACCTCGGCGATCGTAGAGCCGCTTCAGCGATCGCGCAGGGCATTGGTTGATCACGTAGGAGGCAATGATCGGCAGGGCAATGGTGCTGTCGGTGTAGCAGACAATGGTGCTCGGCAGTTCATTGGGATCAACCTTGCCCCAGCTCACCGCTTCGTTAGGCGTAGCTCCTGATAGACCGCCGGTATCCGGTCGGGCGTCGGTAATTTGCACGAAGAAGTCGTGACCCCGCTCTTCTAGACCCAGAACCTCATGGAGTTGGGGCTGGGTTTGTAGCAGGAAGTTCTTGGGACTGCCACCGCCGAGGATCAGGGCAGCGCTCTTGCCTTCTACACCGGGAATACCAGACTGACGGGCCCCGTAGACGATGGCGGCGGTTTCATTGACGTCAATCGAGGGATCAATCATCAACTGGGATCCTTCCAGGGCGATCGCTGCCACGTTCATGCCGATGGAGCTATCACCAGGGGATGAGGTGTAGACAGGCACGCCACATTCGTAGGCGGTCGAAAGCAGCGATCGGTGGGTGACGCCAAGCTGGGTCTCAATTTCGTGGACATAGCGGCCCAGCAGGTGATGGAACTCAGCGGTGCCCATCCGTTTTTGGAAGGGAGCCGATCGCAGAATTTCGCGAATGAAGGCATCAGTTTCCAGCAGCACATCGTAGTCAAACACGATGTCGTAGATGCGAATGCGTCCCTCTTGCCGCAGCTTGATATCGTCTACAAAGGGATTGCTGGCATAGAGGCTCAGCCCTAGCCCGTAGTGCATGTCATGGTATAGGTTGGCCCCGGTGCTGATGATGTAGTCTATAAAACCGTGCTGCATCAAGGGTGCCAGTACCGACACGCCAAAGCCTGCTGGGGTCATGGCACCGGAAAGGCTGAGTCCAACGGTCACGCCCTCTTGTAGAACCTCACGACTTAACAGATGGCAGGTTTCCCGTAGCCGCGCTGAATTGTAGGCGGTGAAATACCCATCTACGAGATCTACCACGTTGATACTAGCGGGCATGGGCACGGGTGCAATTTTATGACTCAGTAGTTGAGACATGAGACTCCTCCTAAGCAAAGTAGATATTGAGGTGGACGAAGGGGTGAGCATTTGCATCGGGGAGGGAAACAGTCATGGCCATTGCCCCAGGAGCGATCGCCCCCAGACTGTGTAGACTCTAGCCATGATGATGGTTGTTGACCGAGGTAGGCCGTACGTTGCTGCTCGTTACCTTGGGGTAACGAGCGTTCTTCGGTTCATAGCTCAAGGTCAACCCCAGGTTTAGGACTTGCTTATGTATGCGAGTTGTAGCCCAATCCAAGGTTAGGTCTAGCTTGTCCATTTCAGACAGCATAAACCTCATAGATCCTATGGATCCGTTTCCCTATCCCGGCATTATTGAATGTTTCTCAAGACTTACCTGACCGGCTGAACCCATTGCAGCGTCTGAGATCCGGGTAGTCAGGCGATCGCTCACGACTGATCACTGACTCACATCTCAGGGGCTCTCAAGCCGGTCAGACCATACTAGGCCCTTCACATCGATCCGTCCAGGACAGTGCTGGGTCACACCGCCGTCGGCGCTTCAATTTCAGCTCTAAGTACCACAAAGGTCTCCAAGGGTACTCAAGTAAGGCAAAACGTTTCAACGCTTCTCAACCTTCCGTAATACGTTCTGCATTCAATTTAACACTAACGTTTGTGAAATTTATCCCCAAAATGGCGGAGATTGCACAAATCTTTGCTACAGGGCGCGAGTTTGACAGCGATCGTGCCGTTCTAAACGTCCATGAACTCCATTTGGAAGGCTAGAGACTGACCTGGGTTGCCTCATGGCGGTGCGTTACGGCACCTTTCGAGGAGATATAACCCGTTCGTAAACGGTCACAGACCCCATGCTAGGGGTTGCTGGAGCCATACCGTGAGCGACCTCATAGTCTATAGGATGGCGTTAGCCCATGAGTTCATTAAACTGATCAAGGAGCTTGGCTGTTTTGTCGTCCACCAGTTTAGGCAGCAGGCGATGCTGGTTCAGCAGTTCTACCCCTCGATGGGACTCTTCTTTGAGTATTTTGAGGTAGCGATCGAGAACGTCATTGGCGGTGCGATCGTTCAGCAGTTGCACCACGAGGTTGATGTTGGAAATTAAGCCGCTAAACTCGTCGGAGAATTGCTCCAAGAGGCGATCGCTTTCGATGGAATGTTCTTCCAAGGCCGTTAGTTTTTCTTCCAGGTACGAGGTTTGGCGCTGGGCCGACTGACTGCGCTTCATGATCATGGTGTGTTTTTGCAGCCGGGCTCGAATGCTATCTAGTAATTCATGGCGCGTGAAGGGCTTGGTGAGATAGTCATCGGCTCCTAGGTTCATGCCCTGGCGCTGGTCTAGCTTATCGGTGCGGGCGGAGAGAAAAATGAAGGGAATCGCTGCCGTTAGGGGATTGTGACGCAGGGCGTTTAAGACGCCGTAGCCATCAATCCCTGGCATCATAATGTCACAAACGATTAAGTCGGGCTGCTTTTCTCGCACCAAGCGGAGACCGAAACTACCATCTTTAGCGCCGATGACGTTGTAGCCCTCGGTTTCTAAAATAGCGGCAATGTTTTCCCGAATCGGTTGTTGGTCTTCAATGACAAGAATAGTCGTCATGCGTTAATACTCCAGGGGAGTGGCGTCACAAAGTAGGGTGGCAGTGGTACGGGGATGGAATAGTTCCAGGTTAGGAGGCGATCGCATCAGGATCAATCGACGGACGGTGTTTGGGTGAGGGGGAGAGTGACGGTGCAGGTTGTGCCTTGGTTGACGTGGCTGACTAGGGTAATGGTGCCGCCATGCAGCTCCACGGATTTTTTCACAATGGAAAGTCCTAGACCTGTGCCCTGCGTAGTTCCCACATTGCCCGCTCGATGGAATTGTTCAAATAATCGAGCTTGATCGGCATCGGGAATGCCAATGCCTTGGTCGGCAATGGAGAATACAACAGACCGTACATCTAGCATGATGGAAAAATCTACAACTCCGCCAGGATGAGAATACTTAATTGCATTGGATAGGAGGTTGGTGAGCACCTGTCGTAAAAGCTGCTCATCGGCTTCAATCACCAGGGATGCGATCGCGTCTGGGGCAAACTGGGTTTGGATCACCACATTGCGTTTATAGCCCGTGCTAATTTGCAGCTCTTCACTGAGATTTTCACAGAAGGGGACCAGGTCAATGGGGATGGGCTGGAAGGGCACGCGACCGGCCTCGGCACGTCCAATCAGCAGCACATCGTCGAGCAGGCGGGTCATCTGCTCCACCCCGGTTTGAATACGTTCGTAATGCTTTAGGCGCTTCTCCTCAGAGCATTTGTTGCCAAAGTGGCGCAAAATTTCTGATGAACCCAGGATGGTAGCCAGGGGGGTACGAAATTCGTGTGATGCCATGCTGATGAAGCGAGATTTTAATTCATTAAGCTGTTTCTCTTTTTCCAGGGCATTGCGAATTTCCTGCTCAACGCGCTTGTATTTGGTGATGTCTTGGGTGGTGACCATGCCTGCAAAGCAGTCGCCTTGACTATCCTTGAGGGGCGTGACCTGGACGAGATAGATGCGATCGCGGAGAGATATTTCAAGACTGCTAGATTCACCAGCCAGTGCTTGGCGGTAGTGTGGTTCTAACTGCTCAGCAATAGACGCTGGAAACACGTCCCAAAGGGTTTTACCCTCAATGCTGGTTTTGGATAGATTCATCAACTCCAGCCCGGTGCCATCGGCGATGGTATAGCGCAGATGGGGATCAAACAGCAGCACTGCTCCGTTGGGAAAATTCTTAGCCAAGGTGCGATACTGCTCTTCACTTTGGCGTAGCTTTTGTTCTGCTGTGCGGCGGGCGGTGATGTCTTCACAGGTGCCGAGAATGCCTACCACTTGGCGATCGCTGTCGTGGAGAGGAATCAGATTCTTGTCGATCCAATATTGCTGACCATCAGCTTGGATCTGGGCTTCTATCACATGGTACTGAGGACAGTCGGACTCCATGACGCGGCGATCGTCTTGGCGATAGTACTCAGCAGCATCGGGAGCCCAGGAGAACAGATCGAAGTCGGTTTTTCCATCACCTAGGTCTGCAGGAGATTCCAACCCCACCACATGGGCGAAGGCCAAGTTACAGCCGAGATAAACCGAGTTGCGATCCTTCCAGAAAATTGCTTCGGGGATATTGTCTACCACCAATTGCAGCAACTGCTGGGATTCATAGAGCTGGCTTTCAACCCGTTTACGCTCGGTGATGTCAATGCCCACAAATACGGCGGCATGGTCTTGGGCATACTTTTGGGCGACGACTAGATACTCATACTCAGTGCCGTTAATATCCAAACGGGTTTCACGGGTGGCGGTGTGGCTGGAACTAGTGAAGAATTCTTCTACAAAGGTGTTAAATTCCAACCGTCCGCCTAGGAAACCGATGGGTTTTCCGCTAAAATCTTCTGGCGATCGCCCAAATGCTTCCGCCATGCGCGTATTGACGCCTTGATAGACCAAATCATCGCGGATCCAAGAAATCAAACCCGGTACCGCATCCAACACCACCCGCAGCTGATCCTTGGCGCGTTGGAGTTCGGCTTGGGTACGTTTGCGATCGCTAATGTCGCGAATAATCACCATCACCTCATGGCGATCGCTGACGGCAAAGCGGGCTTCGTAGTCATAAAGGGTGTTGCCTAGCTTGAGCTGATACTCAAAACTCTGGATCACCTTTGTCTCTAATGCCCGCTGCACATAGGTCAAGGTCATCTGGGCAATTTCGGGGGGAAAGACATCGGTGAGGTGTTTGCCCAAGAATTCATCATCGGGTACTGGGATCACCCCATGGGCATCGGGTTTCTTGTTCACCAAAATGCCATCTCGGGTGATGCGTAAAATGGCATCCGGCAGGGCTCCTAGCAGGGCCCGATTGGTGGCCATGCTTTGTTTGAGAATAATTTCGGTTTGTTGCCGCTTGAGAGCACTGGCAATAATCTCTCCGACCAAGATCAAGAGCATGATGGTGTCTTGTCCCCAAGACCGGAGCGATCGCTCTGCATCTAGCCCCACAAAACCCAACAGGGATTGCTCCAGCACAATAGGTACCTGGATAGCTGCCTTCATTTGCGGTTGGCGATGGAGCAGGCGATCGCTGGGTGGCGTGGGTGGCAGGGCAGCAATAGCAAAGCCACGCAAGCTTCTCAGATGGTCTAGGCGATCGACATAGTCTTGAATTTGCAGATTTTGGTAGTTGGCCTGCAAGGAGAGACTTGTTGAGGCACACCATTCATGGGTATTCGAGATCTGGCTTTGGTTTTCAGAGACACGAAAGAGATAGCCGCGATCGGCTCCGGTAAATTCAGCGATCGCCTGTAGGGCACGGCGGATGCCATCATCGATTTGGGCTGCTTCTAGGGGGATAAACTGGGCAGAAATTGTCGTTACTAGTTCTTCTAGGCGAATGCGTTGCTGCAGGGCTTCTTCGGTTTGATGGTGCCGAGTAATTTCGTCTTGCAGTTGGGTGTTGAGTTGATACTGCAAGAACTGTTCGGAGGTCAGCAGCCCTAAGGGATGTCCTTGCGCATTGACGACCGGCAGGTGATGGATGGCATGACGCTGGAAATAGTGGGCGATCGTTTCTGGATTCTGGAGGTCTAGTTCTGACAAGCTAATCACCGGCGTGGTCATTACATCCTGAGCACAGACGACGGCAAAGGCTGGATCAGGCGTAAGAGCTTGAATGATATTTTTGCTGGTGATGATGCCTACAAGCCGCTCTGCATCAGTCACTAAAGCGCAGTTGGGCCGCGGGTCAGGCGATCGCCAAGGTAGATCGGAGTGGGGATCAGAGTCGGGTAGAAACTGCGGTGCGGACTGCACGCAACTCATTAACCGCAGCACCTCAAGGAGTGGGGTGTCTGGGGTCACGGTTACAACAGTATGCAATAGGGAATCGACCATAGGGTGCAAAAGTTGGGAATCACCCAAGAACACAAAGGGTTCTCAAGGTTGTGCAAAGCGTAAGATGGTGCAAAGCGTGATGATGGTATAGAAATGAATGGGTGTCCTATTACGCAGGATGCCCAAAACTCGTTGTTGATTCCCATCTGGCTAGGATGAATCTCGCGATCGCTGTCTCCATTTTGGTAACCAAACTCATGGGAGCGATCGCACCAGTTAGGGTAGACATAGGTGAGAGCACCATCCCAAATCATAGATTGCGGCCGCAATTGTCTATTTTCTATGGGCGGCCGTGGGATGTGTGAGGGTGCATCTCAGCTTTACACGTTGACCTTCACCCCCCAATCCTTTCTTCCTTTTTTGGGAAAAGGAGCGCCGGTTTCAAAGTTCCTCTCTCGCTCTGAAAGGGGGATTTAGGGTGAGGGCTACAAAAGTGGGATACCCCCATTTGTGATTCCCTCTGCATCGATGTGTGGCTTAAGCCAATGCTGGACAATGATCTAGTTTGTACATCATCCCCTTCAACACATATGACTCGTTTTCTTTCGTTTCGCTGGCAATCCCCCCGTCTCGTTTCGGTGATGGTCTTGACCTTATTGATCATGGGCTGTCAAAGCAATCCATCAGCGATCGCCGAACCCAACAACAATCCGGACGCTACTATTTCATCCCCGAGTGCTGATCTGACGCTACCCGACGATAGTGCTATGCCGCCGTCCGTGCTTAATAATGTTCTCCAAGACATTGAGAAGCGCACCGGCATCGACGCCAATCAACTGACCTGGGTTGGCGCAACGGCCGAAACCTGGTCGGATGGCTGCCTGGGGCTAGGTGGCCCGGCAGAAAGCTGCCTGATGGCCTTAGTCGAAGGCTGGCAGGTGCATGTATCCCATGATCAAGAGGAATGGTTCTATCGCACGGATGCCACCGGGCAAACGGTACGGTGGATTGATACGGATCTGCATTCGCCCCTTCCTCCCTCGTTGAGCGATCGCCTGTTGCAAGAGGTGGAAAAAGAGACTGGGCTAGAACGCGATCGCCTGCAGATCACCAATGCCACCAGCGCTGTCTGGAATGGCTGCCTGGGCATTGAGCCAGAGGATGGGGTCTGCACCGAGATTGCTATCTTTGGCTGGCGGGTAGAGGTTGATGCTGATGGCACACCTCAGGTCTATCACACGAATCACGACGGTTCAGACATCCGCCGCCATTCGTAAGCAGCGCTTAACTGCGATGATGGTGCGCTGCTGTTCTTGGCTTAAGACAACAAGTTAAGTTAAGACTCAGTGCCGTATAGCGTCAGGGATATCTCAATCGATACCTCAATCGATGTTTCAATCAATGTCTCATCAGTCAATTGGGTATTGGGATAGATTTATTTGCCTGGATGCGCTAGTTGTCAATACCCCCAAGGCTGATTAACATTGAGGGCGATCGCTTTTCTTGATTTACTTGTAAGAAAGCGATCGCTTTTTTAGCTGTAGGATGGGGGCGATCGCTTTAAATATCTGGAGATCTTAGAAAGATATCAAGTTAGTTCTAGATATTTACTTGACAGACAAGCTAAGGTTCATTTGCTTTATATGTGTGATCCGGCACGAAAAAGTAATGTATGCTACCATTGTTGTGACCTAGATTTAAGCTAAGACTCAATCAAGACGTAGGATCTAAGACGCAAGATCTTTGCTGTCAAATAGTTTTAAGTCTCTCATAGAATTTACCTAACCGTATAGATTTGCAGCACAGCTTGTTGGTACACGATTAAAACGTGACAACTTTGGCGCGGAAAAGCATTGTGTCATTTTTGCATGGCTATACAACGTTGAATTGTGAGAAAGCTGAACTACATTTATAAACGCTTTCCGAATAGTTAAGAATAAAGTGAAGGAAGACATTGGTATGGCAATCATTAAAGAAACAGCTTTAGTTTACTGTGAAGGTCAATTTGGCTTGTTGGATGGAAAAACCGCTGCCGGACTCGTTCGCCACTCGGAGCTATATACCATTCTTGGCGTTATTGATAGTTTGCGATCTGGCGGTGATGCAGGAGAAGTCTTGGGTGGAGCCTGCAATGGCATTCCTATTTTTGCCAACCTAGATGAAGCATTGAGTCAATTTCCCTCCGTGCCGGATTGCTACATCTATGGAAAAGCTCCTCTAGAAGCTTACATACCACCCCATGAGCGGCAGAGTATCTTAGATGCCATGGAAAAGGGCATGACGATCATTAATGGTCTTCATCAGTTCTTTTCAGACGATGCTGAATTTGTGCATGCGGCTGCCCAGTATCATGTTGAGATTAAAGACATCAGAAAGCCTCCCCAACTCAAGGATCTGCATGTCTTTACGGGGCAGATTTCTAGGGTAACGGTACCGGTGATTGCTGTTTTGGGAACGGATTGCGCTTGTGGAAAAATGACCACTGCCATAGAGCTGAATAAGGTTCTTAATGGACTGGGTCTTAAGTCTATTTTGGTGGCAACGGGGCAAACAAGTTTGATTCAGGGAGCCAGGTATGGCGTCTCCATCGATGCATTAACATCGCAGTTTGTGATTGGT
>DATNRH010000254.1 GCA_036703605.1 Candidatus Obscuribacterales bacterium
CAACAAATGAAACTCTATAAACGCGGAAACTTCTTGGGGATGGATTTGACAGTTGGCGGTGTCCGATACCGTGAGACGACCAAGTATCCAATTAGCGACCGGCAAGGTGCGCAAAGGTTCATGGCACAGGAATACACCAGACGGCTCAATCAGGTCGCGCTGGGCGAGAAAGGGGAAATCACGGTCGCAGATGCCTATGATCACTCGCTGGCAGAGACCACTGGGAAAACTCTAGTCCAGTACGAACTCTGCAAGCGTAAGCTGCTGGGCGAAGGCCAGTTTGAGGCGAAGTGGCATATCCCAGAACGGTCCTTCATGTCCTCCGTCAATCAGAAGATGGTGGACGACCTGCGCAAGAACCGGCTCAGGGAAGGTCTGACGAACAACTCGGTCAATATCGAAATCCGGGTACTTCGTCGGGTCTACAACGCTGTCAAAGACCGCTACAAGGTCTTCCCAGACTTGCAGTTCAAGCAACTCAAGAAGTTTACCAAGTCACGCTACTTGTCCCGCCAAGAAGAGGATTTGGTCTTGCAGGAGTTGCAATCGCAGGCTGAGAACGTGGTGTACGAAAAGGCTTTGGACCTGTTCCTGTTCCTTGTGGACACTGGGGCTAGACTGGGTGAGGCGACCAGCATTGAATGGGCTGACATTCGCCAGAATGATCGGGTCATTGAACTGTACCGCGACAAGACTGCCAAGCTGTCGCTGATACCCCTCTCAAACCGTGCTTGGCAGCGTCTGGAAGCAAGGCTGGACCAAAGACGCCCCTTCATGGAAATGGATCGGGCTATCAAGCTTTTGCGCAAGGTCATCAGTAACGCCTGCAACGACAATCCAAGAGTGTTGCAGACGCGGGGAGCCGCCACCATCCACAGCTTGCGGGACACCTACGCTACACGGCTACACCAGAAGGGTATGAGTTTGCAGAAGATCGCCAAGCTTCTGGGACACAGCCACGCCACAATGGCAGCAAAGTACTCACACCTTGAATCAGACGATGTGCTGGAAGAGGCGCGTTTGATGATTGATGGCTGAGGCGAGTCACGAAATTGGCACAGTAAGTAGCCGCTAAACATCGGGAGGAGCGATTGCTCGCTCTAACCATCTGATAAATATGGGATTCTTGGTGCCCCCACACGGACTACCGAACGGTCACCCTACTGGGGCACAATCAGGTGGCCTACCCGTAGCCTATACAATTACTTCAATGCCTTAGGTGCATAGTGTGCGCGA
>DATNRH010000255.1 GCA_036703605.1 Candidatus Obscuribacterales bacterium
AGCTTTGATATGGAAACGAAGCAATATAAGCAGCTCAAGCGGGCGGCGTTTGAGGGCGATCGCACGATGAACGAAATCCTTAGAGAAGCTGTTGATAAGTGGTTGCGTGAGCAAGTGAATGTGTAAACAAGTGATTACGTAAGCAAGTAGCTACGTGTTTAAGTGGCTGAAATGCGGCGTTGACGGGGCTACGCCTAGGGCACTCCCTGCTCCTAAAATGACGGCATAGCAGGCGATCGCGGCGTTTTTTCGGGATGGCCCAGTCAAACAATGCAGTGGATCAGTTGCCTCCCGTTCGTAGCAGAATCTGCTGTGGATCCTAAGATCGAGGGAAGGGCGATCGCCCTGGTGGAGGTCTATAAATCTAAGCCCAGGCCCTAGGGCTATCTTGGCTGCGATCGAAAAATATGCGAATTTATGAGAAGAATCGGGGGTATTTCCGCCTGCTCCCGCAGAATATAGTACATTTTAGTACCCAAAACGGGGGTATTTTCCCCTACCAGGCGAAGAACTGAGTTACCTTTGGGTCACCCAGATCGCCCCATGCCTCGATCGCCTCACGCCTCACCCTGTAAGGGTTAGATGGGTTTTAGGGGGTGAACTATAAGTCACCTATAAGTTACCTGTGAGTGACTCATCCGAACGAAAATTCCCCAGATTTTTAGCGTATATTCGCATAGGTTTTTGACTGGGGTTATCCTCCCAGTCCCTAGGGCTAAACGCGGAAGTCGCGGGAAGTTCTCGGATGGGTGAACATTCCAGTCGAAAAAAATCCAGCATTTTCAGCGTGATATGTCGCACTTGTCACCCCCATGTCACATCGTCTAATCAATCGCCAGACAAGCGATCGCGGCATCTGCCTAGTGCGACAAAGCGATAAACAATGTCACCCCCATGTCACCTCCTGCGATCGCCCTGTGATTTAAGGGCTAGCCAAGCGCTGAACAGTTCCCAAAGATAACCCTACGCTCTTAGCAATCTTGCGGTATGAATGCCCGGCATCACGCAACTGCAACACAAGTTCAACCTGCTCATCTGTATAAGACTTTGGTCTACCTCCCAATGACTTGCCCTGCGACCGTCGGTAAGCG
>DATNRH010000256.1 GCA_036703605.1 Candidatus Obscuribacterales bacterium
CATTGCCCAATGGAACAAACAGAAAGAAACCATAGCGAGCGAAAGCTCAGCCCTCAGCTACTCTCACTACAAAGCAGCGGCACAGAGTCCTGCCATCGCAGAAACCGATGCCTACATGCGCAGCGTACCTCGCCGCAACGGATTTGGAGCCAAAGAAGCTAAGAACATCACCGACTTCATGATTCTCAAAAAAGCTGGACTCTTCGACGTTAAAAAGATGCGTATTATTCAATTAATGACAGCCTGGTGGAACGCCAACAACAAATTCGACGGTCGAGCAATGATGGCCAATGCCGAAAAACTCTGTCGGGCCATCAACCAACAATTCGGCAGCCGTAAACGTCACATGGCAGCCAGAGCCGCACTCGCTAAACGAGTGATCCTCGATATCATGAAACAACAAGTCCGGCAAGGATGTGTAATCTCCAACGATGCCAAGTCATGCTATGACCGCATAGTTCACTCTGTCGCCTTTCTCATCATGGCACATATGGGCATGGCCTATACAGTGCTCCTCAGCATGTTCCTGCCACTTCAATATGCCAAACACTTTGTTCGCACCGCCTGGGGAGTCTCCAAACAGCACTACAGCTCCAACCGCGAAGGCACCCCCTTTCATGGCTCAGGCCAAGGGAATGGGGCAGGCCCAGCCATCTGGGCAGTTATCAGCTTCGTCCTCATCCGCATCATGATGCAAGGCCAACAGACAGCCAACTTTCCCTCGGCACTCTCCAACACTGTCCTTTCCCTAGTCTGCCTGGCATTTGTCGACGACACTTATCTCTTTCTCACAGCCCCCACACACGACACCACCCACGCAGAATTCCTCATTTTTGCTCAAGCAGCCCTTAACCATTGGGCAGGCTTACTTCGAGCGACCGGGGGTGCCCTAGTTCCGAATAAAAGCTTCTGGACCTGGATAGACTTCCAATGGGACGGCCTACACTGGCAACCACTCACCCAAGCCTCCATGCCCGGCGACGTTCACGTGGCCCAAGTTGACTCCACCGCTACAGAACCGCTTCAACGCTACGACCAGGGCCATTCCGAAATCACCTTAGGAGTCAGCACAGCCCCCGACGGCAACAGTAAAGGCGTGGCACGCCAACTCATGACAAAAATCACGGCCTTCCTTGCACCACTCCGCTCAGCCAAGCTCGAACGCAACGAAGTTTGGATCGCCCTGACGACTCGTATTGGGAAATCCCTCGGATACGTCATGCCAGCCACCACCCTCAACTACACATCATGGACCACACTCATGAAGCGCCTCCTCTCAGCAACACTACCCAAAGCAGGCATGGCCTCCAACTTCCCGCGAGCCGTCATTTTTGGCCCCTTAGAACATATGGGAGCAGGTTTCATGCACCCTTTCTACCGCCAAG
>DATNRH010000257.1 GCA_036703605.1 Candidatus Obscuribacterales bacterium
AACTTCCAAATTGGTGCCCGAATCTCTGCTATCCCTGAACTCCGACCCTCTCCAGGGAAAACTGACCGATCCTCTTGGCTCCATAACCGCCCCCGCAAATGTGTTGAACTCCTCTGTCAAACCGACCAGCTCCGCAAATTGAAACCCATCCTGAACGACATGTACAGCCCCAAAACTACGACTATCTTCACTCGCCCTGGCTTCCGTTATACAATCTTTATCCCTGAGATGGCCTTACTGCTAGGTGGCCCCAAGCTGGCCCAACGGCGGCAGGCTATGCTGGCGAACCATGAACGTTTCACTACTCACTTGAAATACATTGATCAAGACGCCACTGCCATGATTGAAGAACTTGATCTCCCCTACACCCTTCCAGGGGGATCTGCTCCCATCACTCTTCGCGAATTCCTCATGACCATCCCCTACCCTTATCCACCACAGGGGGATCAATCCCCATCCCCTCTGGCCCAGGATAGGACGAAAGACCTCAAACGCCGTATGTTCCACTCAGTTGATCAGATGACACGAAATGGTCAACTGCAAGTTGTGATTACTGCCTTCCATGAACGAGTCCCTGACGCCATGTCAATCCTTGGCGCCCTTCCTGCCATGATTGCTCATTATATCAGTAAGGATGCCATGAAAGCTTGGATCTACCAGGCCTACCACCACCAGGCCCACGAAATCACGATCCAAGCAGATGGCACCTGGGAAACTACCGACGATACACACATGGAAGAAACCCAGCAAGAAATGGAAACTAATGACATGCCCGCCCAGATGACCTTTGATCTCACGGTTGTTAAACAAACTGAAGCTCTCTCCAACACAAATGATGACTCTGATTCAAGTAAAAAACGCAAACATGCTGAAGTTGACTCTGCTGCCACTGATGCCTCTTCTGACCAATCCCAGAAGACTGGAAACCATCCTGATGACCTATCCCTCAAGACTTTCTCTGATGGCCTTTACCTCCCAGGCCAACAGCCCACGCGCCCAGTTCAACCTCAAACCTCCTCTAACACCTCTTCTGCCCAGCTGACATCTGCTGCTAGAGGGGAAGGTTTAGCCCCTTCCATTGGATCTGACGCCGGCACCAGCCCAGCTGGTGCTGGCAATGCTGGTTAACCCTTCTGGCTCCACTGGGAGGCAAGCCCAGCCAGGAGCCACACAAGGGAATCAACAACATTGCCACCAACAACAAGGAAATAACACCCAACCACACCCACCAGTGGCGGAACACCAATATTTTGGAGATGTCTTAGGCCCCAAAAAGGATCAAATCTTCCGATTGGTTTCTCATAATATCAACCGACTGCCAGCAAGGATAGACGACCCCAAGTGCCACCAACTCTTCACTGACTGCCGCCGACACGAAATTGATGCCATTGCCCTTCAAGAGGTAGGCAAGAACTGGAAGGCTGCTGGCAAATTCCATGATTGGAAAGCTATGATCCAAGACCAACTTGACTTTGAAAACACCCATGCTTCCTTTGCCCATAACCAACATGACCGAAAGAACACAGCGCTCCAATGGGG
>DATNRH010000258.1 GCA_036703605.1 Candidatus Obscuribacterales bacterium
AGGGCGTACGTGAGCTGGCTGTATCCATTACCAAAGGGATGAATCAGCCTGAGTTCGCCAACGATCCTGAGGTACGTGATACCTATGCTCGTACTATTGAGGCACTGACTGTCCGTATGGGTCGTGATCCCTCTGGACTTCCGCCTGCTATGTATGAGGCGATTGGTGAGGCTCTGGCTAATGATAAGATCATCGACGTACTGAACGAGTACGAAGGTCTTACTGGTCGTAATGCTCAGGTCGGTTATGCAGAGTATGCTCGCACCATGCGTGAGGCTCTGATGGAAGACCTTGGTGCTGAGCTTGGTCCTCGGACTACTCCTGTGGATCAGCGCAGGGAGCCCGGAGCTGCCCTGTGGCAGCAAGACAATATCAGTATGCGCGTTGATCGTGGCGGTAATCTGGTATTCTCTTCCACTGATCGTAGTGATCAGGCATCCGTAGCACGGGCAGAGCGATTGCAGAAGCGGTATGGACGTAAGTTTGCTCGACTGAACAAAATCTATAGTCACGTTGTAGAGTTCAATAAGGACTACGCAGCTAACGCCAACTACCTTGCAGCTCAGATGCTGAATGGTGATCAGGCGCTTGGTCGTGCCTTTGAGCTGGGTCGTGCCACAGAGGAAGCAGAGGCCGCTAGAGCGGAGCAAGAGATGAACCGCACCAGTGCCCTACCCTCAGGCCAAACGTCCAGCAGAGCGGCTCCTAGGCCCACTCCTGCCCCTGCCCCAGCTCCACGAGGGGATATTACTCCCGCTGCTGGTGGGGTTAACCTCGGAGACGGGGATGAAAGGGCACAGACAGAAGCTCTCTTTGATATGATTGATGAGGGCACATCTGTTGCTGATATCGAAGCTCAATTCGATGCTCTGGGCATTGGTCCTGATAATCTGCAACGACAAAAGATTATGCGTAGGGTACGTGCCTACGCTGCTCAATAGAAGATAGGAGTATTTTATGCCGTCTAGTCCTAACTATAAAAGGGATTACAAGCAGGAGCGTAAGACTGCCAAGAAGCGCGGTGAGACAGGGGTTGGTTCAAAGAGTGGTGATGCGACCCGTCATCGCGCCCGGAGGAAGGTTGTGAAGAGCCGTGGCAAAGCTGCTGTCCGTGGGAAGGACGTAGGACACAAGCGAGCCGTTAAGAGCGGTGGCGGCAACTCCAAGGGCAATCTGCGTGTCGAGAATCGTAGCTCAAACAGGGCGGCCGGTGGTCGCTCTGGAGATAAGAAAGGCAAGGCCCGTGGTGGGCGTAAGGGCAAATAAAAAATAGGAGTAAGATATGGCTATCTCTTTTACACCCATCACGTTCAAGAATACGATTGATGGTGGTCTTAATCTAGACACGAACTTTAGTAGGATTCAGACGGCCCTTACGGGGGCCCTCTCTCGTACCTCATCTACTAATAATGAGATGGGTGTCGAGCTGGACATGAATAGCAATAAGATTATCAATCTGGCAGAGCCTACTTCCGCCGGAGATGCAGCACGGCTGGCCGATGTACAAGCGGCTATCTCTGGAAGCACGTCTGCAAACTTGGTTTCTTTTACTCCATACGACTTTATCTCATCTAGTAATGTTCAGGGGGCAGTACAAGAGATAGTCGATAAGCTCGTCACTCCTAGTGTTCCTGTGTTAGTTCCTAAGAGTACAGTTAGTGCCCTTCCCTCTGCTACAACGTACGACGGCGGAATTATCATCGTAACAGATGAGGTCGGCGGAGAGGTCTTGGCGTTTTCAGACGGAACTAATTGGCTTAGAACAACTGATAGAGCAATCGTCTCAGTTTAAATTATATAAGAGGGTAGTTTAAACTATGTCCAAAACTAGCCAGAGGGGCCTAGAACTCATCATGGAGTTTGAGGGCCTAGAGCTTGAGGCTTATCAGGACAGCGTAGGTGTATGGACTATCGGGTACGGGCACACTAGGGGTGTCCGGCCCGGTGATCGCATCACAGAGGAGCAGGCTCGTGCCTTCCTCAAGGTGGATGTGATGGATGCTGAGAAGGCAATCAATAGGCTGGTAGAAGTTGATCTAAACCAGAACCAGTTTGATGCTCTCGTAGCATGGACATACAACCTAGGGTCCGGTAATCTCGCTAATAGTACTCTCTTGAAGAAGATCAATGAGGGGAAATTCGACGAAGCTCAGGAAGAGTTCGATAGGTGGGTATACGCAGGAGGGAGACAACTGAGGGGATTGGTACGTAGGCGGGATGCCGAAGAGGCATTGTGGGGCCGTCCCTTTAACTGGTACGACTCCCTTAAACTAGAGGAATAATAATATGGCTTTACCACTTGTTCCCATCTTCACCGGCCTTTTCTCTCTGGCCAAGGGGTGGATGGAAGGTAAGCAGAAGAAGCAAGAAGCGATTCAGAAGAAGGAAATGGAGATCATTGAGAATAGTGCATCATGGGATGAGATTCATGCCAAGGGTGCTGCTAAGAGCTGGAAAGACGAATATCTGATGATCGTCCTGTCCATCCCTGTGATCATGTGCTTCATTCCCGGATTGGATCAATACGTGACCGCTGGCTTTGCCGCACTACAGGACACTCCTGAGTGGTATCAGCTAGCCTTCGGTCTGACTGTAGCCGCTTCCTTCGGCTATCGTAAGTTCATCGATATCATGCAGAAGACAAAAAAGGGTAAATAAGTATGGCTCATAAAGACGGACACATGGCGTCCCGAACTCAGCGCAATAGTAAGAAAAAGAAGCCCTCAACCACTGCAACGTCTTATACCAAAAAGACAGCAGCCCAAAGGGAGAGCAAGAAGACCGTGGCCCAGAAAGCCGGTGTCACTTATCCAAGTCCTCTGGGATCACTGAACTTCATGGGGTCTACAACTTACGCATCTCATGAGGCTCGTAGGAAAGCTAGGAAGAAAAAGTAAAGGCAAGAAACAAAGAAACCCCGGTCATCCGCAAGGATGCCGGGGCTTTTTTATGCCTGTATTTTGTGGTAGGCGTCCACCCAATCAGAGTAACCGAACTCCTTGGCTACCTCATTGGCATACCGTCTGATCATTCCATATACATCAGACCACTCATCGAGCGGAGCATCGTGGCACATGATGAATGTGCATAGTGCCCTCAACTCCCTCTCTGATCTGATGACGTTAAGCATTTTTGACACAAGCAGTTCTCCGAATTTACATCTGGATTATAGTCTTTCGGAAGTTCCATACACCAGCATGTGTTTGAACTCTTACCATCCTCCATCGCACAGTATGCTGGTTGTCTACAGGAAGGGCAGGCATGGGTAGCCCTGCGCCACTTTACTTCTTCAAGCAATTCCATCATACGATTTCGCAAGCTCCTCCA
>DATNRH010000259.1 GCA_036703605.1 Candidatus Obscuribacterales bacterium
GGCCCAGTTGCTCTGAGGATCGGCAAGTTCCAGCACCTGCAGGTCTGCCGACCAAAAAGGGCCGTTGACCTGCACGGAATTCATGGCAGTGGCGGGGATAGAGGGCATGGCTAGGGAGGGGTGAGGGTCTAGGTGGACTGAGAAATCTGCGCAATCAGGAGTTAGAGCAATGGCTGGTGTTAGAGCGATCGGGGCTTGAGGGTATACATCTCGCTGGGGCGAGCGTTCCCCCTCCGGGCGCGGATTAACAATTCGTTGCCCCGGAGACCGGTGTCCATGGATTGGTCGTAGAGGCGTTGAATCGATGCTTGGTCGGGCTGGGTGGTGAATTGCGATCGCAACTGCCGACCTTCGTCTAGCGTCATCAGCCCGTGGTAGCGCAGTTGGGCCCGTCCCAGCAGCAGCTTATCCCGCAGGCCTGCGGGGAGCTCGTCCTGTTGGGGGCGTTGGGGCAAACGGGGCCCCAAGAAGGCGATCGTAGAGACCTTAGTGCTGAGCTGGGCATGGAGTTGGGCGATCGCCTCTCGAAAGGCCGGATCGCCGGGGAGATTCTGCAAGGCCTGGAGCTGGTCGAGGTGATGTACCCGTCCTAACCAGACGAGGCTATTGTGCTGAATCACCAGTTGATGGGCCAGCAGCGTTGCAACTTGGGTCTCACTTATGTTGCTGGGAGGACTATTGGGCATGAATCGACGGACTAAATCATCGGCGCGCAGGATATCTGGACGCTGATCCAGGCGAGGACGAGGCTGGAGTTGAGGTGCTGCGATCGCCACCACTGGAAACCGTGCATCTGGGGTAGACAGCAGGCGGTCTAGGGCGGTTTGCAGGGGAGGGTTATGGTCGCTATCGGTTTGCAGTTGGCTGAGGGCAGCTCGCTGATCATCACTGGGGATGCCTCCCGTCCAGACCAGTTCACCGGGGTGTATGTGCAGAACGTTGCGCAGGGACGCAGGTAGGCGATCGCTGGGTAGAGATACAACAATCCGCTGGCGATCGCGCTCTGAGATCAGAGCCTGCACCGCTATCATCATGGCGGAGATCTGGGCCCAGTCTTCTAGGGTGGTGATGGCTGCGTCGGTGAGAGGCCCCGTCCAGATCAGGTCGGTCTGGACGCGCTGGTTATTGACGGCAATGCTCACCTGGGCTGCGATCGCTTGGGGAACTTGGTCTAACCCTTGGGGAGCGATCGCCGTTGCATAGCTAGGTTCTGGCTCCATGGGGACAGAGAGGTCTAGATTGGTATCGGCTGTTGCCGCGATCGCATTCACCAACCGTCCTAGGGCTTGCTGGAAAGCTGCATCGCCCTCCAGTTCCCGCAGGAGTTCTTGCTGGGCGGCGGTGGGTCGAGCCCCTACCCAGGTTAGAGTGCCTTGATCTGAGTCGATGCGTAGCTCCGGCAAGTCGTCGAACTGCTGGGGGCGAATCAACTGACGCAGCGCTGCCTTAAAGTCTAGGTCACCGGGTAAGTTTAAGAGGGCGATCGCCTCGGTTTCCGTCAAGCGATCGGTGCGGACGAGCACCAGATTCTCGACCTCAGGAAAATCTATAGGGCCGGCTAGGCGATTAACCCTCTCAGGCTTGGCAGAAATGGGCACTTGGCTGAATCCTGCTTGATACAGTTCATCTAGAGACTGTCGATCGTCCCAGTCATGGAATAGGTTTCTTAATCCAGGTTGGTCGCCCATGCGATCCACCAAGCGATCGCGCTCCACTGCCGTGAGCAGCTCTCGAACTCGGAAGCGCTGCTTGCCTAGGTCTTCGGTGAACACCGCTGCACTGATATCATCCATCAGTTGCGTGAAGGCCGCTAGGAATGGATCGGCTTGCCGCAAAAGCCGCCGCAGGCGGATGACTAAATTCTCTGGCGAAGGATTCACCAAGCCTTTCCAGGTGATCTGATTGGATTCAATCATCAATGCAGATAAATCAGCCTGCATCTGACTTTCCAGTTGAGTTTTATTGACTCTGGGCCAAACAAACTCATCATCAGCGATCGCCTCTCGGAACAGGAGAGACTGAGTTTCACGATCCTCTGTCACCCCCTCCCCCTCCATCGCATCTTGGATCTGAGTGATCAACTCATTGACAGCATCCAGGAGATCTGGCAACTCGGTTCGCAGACGTTGTGCTTGATCTGACCTAATCGGCCCTGTCCAGGTTAATTGATAGCGCGCGAAGTCTTGTCCTGTTTGAGCGACGGCAATGGTCAACGGCAAGTCACTAGGCGCAGTAGGTTCTGGATCCAGGGCTGGTGACACATCCGTCGAGGTCACAGACGAGGAGAGGCTGTAGGTTTCATGAATGCGCTCAATCAATCGGTTGATGGCACTTCGGAACGGTGTATCACCTGGCAATCTACGTAGAGCCATTCGATCCTGCGGTGATATATTGTTACTCCACTGCAGCACCCATCCGGGGCGATCGGCCGGTGGATAGGTTACCCTAATGACAAAAGGATTGAGTAAGTTACTATCCGGATGTGGACGGACTGGCACGGAGTACGATGCTGAGGCCGTGAACTGTTCAACCTTCTGGATGATCGAGCGAAGGCGCTGATGGAAACCATTCAGGTTTTTATGGTAGGCCAAGAGCTGCTCCCGCTGCACTGTAGACAAGGCCCCGCGCCAAATTACCTGCAGGCGTTGATGGTTGGGCGATCGCCCTGGTAGATCAGATCGGAGGAAGAGCTGCCCTTGAAGTTCAACGGGCAAGTCTAATCCAGATGCTAACTCTGGACGATAGGGTAAATCTGGATAATGGACTTTAGCGAGTAGGCTAGTAGGTAAGCCAGCCAGGCTATGGGCATCAACCGGATGGGTAGAGAACCAGGCGTCAATGACCTGAGCAGGCGTTAAGTCGCGATCGCGTAAATCTGCAGCACTTAGGTTATCCCTAATCATAGCCAGCAGCAGGTTATGGAAATCCTCCTGGGTTAACGTACCCACCACCGTTAGATGATGGTCTGCGTAGGTGATCTTATGCACCGTGGGCGATCGCAGTTCGGTGAAGCTATCCCTGAGTAAGTCTGTTTCGCTCACCTGCTGCAGCATGGTTTCTAGCAGATAGTCACCATGGGGACCGCTAAGGCTGGGAGGCTGCAGGTGCTGCACGTTAGCCAAGAACCGCCGCCCAAGCTGGCGGTGGATATAGCGAGGGGCATCCCCGTCATCAAAGACATAGTCTGCCTGCACCTCAATATTGCCGCTAAACCGTTCGATGATCTGATAGACCACGTCAAAATCCGGTAAGGAAGCAGGTTTCCGCACTAAGTCAGTTGCATCTGTCTCTCCGGGGGTAGTCTTGGGCAAGGGGGCTTCACTGGCCCAGCGCTTTTGAGCCTCAGAGGGCATACAGTCCCAAAACCGCCGTAGGGGAATGGTGATCTGTCGCGATCGCACTTGAATAGCTTCACCGCTACCCTCGGGTTGCCAGGCAACGGTAACGGCTTTGACCAGCGCCTCCGGGATGGGAGATTGGTATTCAAAATCCTGCTGGATGGTGTTGTTAATCTCCGATACCTGGGTGGAGGTTTGAGCGATCGCCATCAGCCGATGCTCGTAGAAATAAGGTAGCGCTTCCCACTGCAGCGCCATCGCTCCCTGCTGGAAATTGCCGATGCGTTGAGGTAGATCAAGACTGCGGGCAGCTTCCGCATCCAAAGGTGACGTTAGATCTAGATGATCCGGTTGACTAGGATAGGCTCCAGGCAACTCGGGATAGACTGCCTCAACGTCCTGCACGATTAATTTAGGATGGTTAAGGCTAGCCTTGACTAGCTTATTTGGCCAGTCATCATAGGCAAATCGACGCATCAGCGTGACCGCCACACCCCGGAAATCGAGCTGGCGGGCTAGGGTTTGATTGCGTTCACTCAATAACTGCTCGGGATGCTGGGCTAGAAGCACTTCCCAAATAGAGCCGGGCTGGGCCGGAGCGCCGGGGGTGCTGGGCGCATCCAAGCGTGCGGAGCTGAGAATCAGGGGTGCATCCACCGGCTGGGTACGATCCAACACCACGTCTAAACCGCCTATCTGCGGATTTGGGATAAGTTCTGCCGTTACGGCCTCAACGTCTGGCCGCACCTCAGGGAACAGCACCGGCGACTGCAGCAACCCCTGCCACAGCAGTTCATAGCGGCTGTAGGGACGAATATAATAACGGTAGCTATGAGCCCAGCGGCTTTCAATTAGGTGATCGTAGCGTAGGCGGGGGTACCGGTTTGGGGATAGGCAGTGGCCAGCCAAGGGCCTGTAGCAATGCTGTTCAAAGCTTCGGCATCCGTGGTCACTGCGCCGCTGGCGTCGAAGAAGCGCTGCATCCAGACGAGAACATCAGGTAAGATGGCGGCGATCGCTTGGGGATCACCCAACGGCACAAGAATCCGATCAGGGCCCGGCTGCGCATCAGGATTGAGGAATTCTAGATAATCCCGCAGTCGTCTCCATTCCTTACTTTCTAGGGAGTCGCCATCGGCAAACTGCGCCGCTAGTTCCTCCATGGCCACCGTGAAGTAGGTGGAGCGTTCATCCGTGGGCAGGAAGGAAGTTAGGCCGTCTAAGGTTGGACGGGGCTGATTGGCTGCAAGCTGAGTTTCATCAAGCTGAATGTCGGGTAAGGTTTCACTGCGGATCAGCAGCGTGGTTTCACCTGTGAGGGGTAAAACCAGGGACAATAGTATGGGAGCATCGGGATCATCATCAGGAACTTTTAGCTCAATCTGACCGCGATCGCCATCGGCTTGATCGATCACGCTACAGGGTGCCGTCAGGGTGAGTCGCAGAGGTACGGTCGTGCCAGCTTGACCGCGCAGGGTGAGCTGACCATAGCGCTGGACTTGCTGGATCCTGGGTCGTAAACTCAGTTGAGCGATCGCCAGCAGTCCATCCAGTTCTAGGGTCGCTGTGTCCTCAGGCTGAATACTGCGGGACGGCTGCACCAGCAGTTCTAGATAAAGATGGGGAAAATAGTCTGCCCAGGCTGGATTTGCCTGCAGGGGTTCCAGCACCGATCGCAGGGCCGCGACCAGATCGTCTCCGGCTAGCAGATTGTTGGTGGAGAGCGATCGCAGCGATAGCCCCACGGTTAAGCCCAAGCGTTGCAAAATACCCCAGCCGTAGGGATCTGCCTTGGGTGCCGTAGACTCTAGAAACCCTCGTAAATCCACGGGCTGCATGGGCGGGCTGGTTTGTACATCCAGGGTATAGCTTGTTTGCAACTGGTTAAGAACTTCTGTAAGCAACGGGTGCAGCGCCTCGGCTTGGGTACGTTCGGGATTCGTCAATCCTTCCCACTTGGGCCAGAGCAGCCGCGATTCTCGCCAGGAATACCACGGCCCCTGTTCAATCTCCGATCGCTGTTGGGCTCTGGCTTCTGCCGTGCGGCGGCGCAGCACCATGCTGGGATACCAGGCCTCCCAAGCGCTGGGGTTGAGGGTATCTTCCGGGGTGAGCAGTAAATCGTCAGTGGGCAGCATTTGCACATCCTGCACGGGCTTCAGCGCCTGGGCAAACTGCTCCGTATCGTCGCCCCGCAACACCACGTCGGTATTGGCATCGACATCCAGTTGCAGCAGGTCGTAGCCTGCATTCAAGTCCAA
>DATNRH010000260.1 GCA_036703605.1 Candidatus Obscuribacterales bacterium
GCCATAGATGCGGGACAGCATGGGGTTGACGGTCACATAATGTCCATCGGCGGTGGTTTGGAAAATGCCTTCCACAGCGTTTTCAAAAATACTGCGGTACTTAGTTTCCGTTTGTCGTAGCCGTTCGTCCATTTGCTTGCGGGCAATGGCAATGCCGGCCAGCTGAGTAGCGGTATCAATGCGATTCCAGTCCTCATCTTGGGGCGATCGCATCTCGTGGGCATAGAGGGCAAAGGTACCCAAGACCTGCCCTTGGGACGACAAAATAGGACTTGACCAACAGGATCGCAGCTTATACTGCTGGGCCAGATCGCGGAAGTTTTGCCACAGAGGATCGGTATAGGTATCCTGCACCATCACCCGCTGGCGACGATAGGCCGCAGCACCACAGCCGCCCATGTCGGGAGCTATCGCTAGGCCATCAATGCGATCGCAGTAGGCCGCTGGCAAGTTGGGCGCTGCCCCCGTGTAGAGCACCTGCTGATCGAGATCCGCGAGCAAAATGGAGCCCACCATACCCTTCGACTGTTGTTCAATGGCATGAACCAACACCGTTAGGGTTTCCGTTAAGGGGCGATCGGTGGCAATCATCTCTAGCACCTGCTTTTGATAATCGAGCCAAATCGAGGCCTGCTGCCGTTCGGTGACATCACGGGAGATGGCAATAATTTCCTGAACCATGCCGGTGCGATCGCGAATCACCTCACTGGTGGTTTCAAACCAGCAATAGCTGCCATCTTGACGGCGGATGCGATAGGTGAGGCGTTCATGCTTGCAGGTGGTATCGGTGAGTAAACGCTGGTGCAGTTGGATAAAGGCTGGCTGATCGGTGGGATGCACCAAGTGATGCACTTGCCGACCCAGGAGCTCATGGGGATGGTAGCCCAAGAGCCGCTGAGCCGCTGGGGATGCGTAGAGATATACACCATTGAGGGTATGACGGGAAATCAGATCGGTGGAATGTTCGGCGAGTAATCGATAGCGCCGTTCACTCTCCCGCAGCAATTCATCGGCCTGGATGCGATCGGTGATGTCTTCAAAGGTGCCGAGGATGCCCACCACGTTACCGGCCTCATCGTGCATGGGGATGCGGCTGACGTCTTTCCAGCGCTCTTGCCCATTGGGCAGGCATTCCTTATGCACAAGGTGGAGCTGGGCGCGATCGCGCTCCATAACCACGCGATCGCGCTGCCGATGATCTGCCGCCGTATCTGCATCCCAAAAATCGGCATCGGTTTTGCCCACCACCGCATCTGGACTCGCTAATCCCAGATGATCCGCCCAGGCCTGGTTCACCCCTTGATAGACCGACTGCCGATCTTTCCAAAAAATATACTGAGGCACATGATCCAAAATCAGCTTCAGCAACTGGGATTGATCCCGCAGCGCCTGTTCCGTTTGCTTCTGGGCACTAATGTCGGTGATGAATCCTTCTAACCCCAGCACTTGCCCCTGATCGTCAAAGAGCCCATAGCCCTGTTCCCACAGCCACT
>DATNRH010000261.1 GCA_036703605.1 Candidatus Obscuribacterales bacterium
TGCGATTAGCGAGGGGTGAGACGGTGTAAACCCACACCAAGCCCACAGCGACTAATGCAGCCCCCGCCCATCAAGGATTTAAGGAGATGCCCACAGCCCACAGAAACCCCACACTCTCCCCACAGGTAATCCACAGCACCCAACGCCAAACGATCGCCCGAAGCTATGACCTATCCGAAGAAACAGTGCGCCGCTGGGTGCGATTCTGCGAATCATGCTGTTTTGATTGGTGGCACGTTTGCCCTCGTGGAGTGACGGAACGTTACCTACACGGTTATCAAGTCTCAGTCTTGTGTTTTGCGTTGGACAATCGCGACAAGGGAAAAGCATGGATTGAGCACGCCTTATTGAACGATCAGCGCCTAACTTTTAAGGCTTGGTCACTCACTCAAAAACAACACGCTTAGGAGTTTTTATGAATCTTTCAGTTGTGGAGTACACCACAGACCGCGCCGCCGAAGTGCTGGGTATTCACGAAGCCCAGGTGCGAATCTTGGCCCAACGGAACAACATCAGCGCCCCTTTTAGTGGTGATGAATTGGAGGTACTTCGGAATTCTCTCGACAAAGACACCGCCCCCGATAATGCGATCGCAGAATCGCACCACACCCCCGCCGCCGTCACCACTGACAACGGATTAAGCCCCGCCATGCTCGGATTCTGTGACGAGCTAGAGGGGGAAATCGTCACCCGACTCACGGCAGAGATGTCTAGTCGTATGCCCCGCATTAAAGGTGCGATCGTAGATAACTTACTTCCTCAGTAAAGCCATGGAAATCAACCTCACCCCCGCCCAACGCGATCGCATTCTCCAGTACTTGCACAGCGTCACCTATGACGATATCGCCCGGCGTTGCCCTGAAGGAGACGACCCGTACACCGTGCAAGCTGATTTGGTCGCACTGCGTAATCAACTCGAAAAACAGCAATAGAGCCGCCTGCCTGAGAAACATCGCGACTCTATCAATCCCATTACCGGGGCGGGAAACCCCGCCCTTTTATTATGACTATCGTTCCACCATTCCAGTCAATGCCCCCAGCGGGCCATCATGACGCGCTTGCCTACCGCCCCGCCTGTACTCAACTTGTCCCCAGCTTGAATGCTGACGGCCTGACTGATTGGGACGTGACAATGCCTGACGGTACACAGTACACATTGGCAACGATCACGCCCATGCCTGAATCGCAATCCCACGCCGCCCTAGATGCTTCGGGACTGTGCAAGGTTGGCGGGGCTGATGTTCCCATCGTCGCACCGGGGCATCTTCTCACCCTC
>DATNRH010000262.1 GCA_036703605.1 Candidatus Obscuribacterales bacterium
CAATCGTAAATTCCGAAGGTTGAGTCAGGCTGTGACCTGCTCCTCACCGGACTACGATGACCGGAGATTTGTTCCATCATTCGCACTTTAGAGAGTAACGCTGTGCACAATCGAAGAATACTGTCGCTGTCTCGTCGTCAAGTGTTGCGTGGATTGCTCGCAACAACCGCGTTTGGCGTCACGGCTAAGTTGGGTACCGGCTGTAGCCCCAGCGGTGCTGGTGGTGGTGAAGCAGCCGCTGGCGGCGACGAGATTGTCATTGGATTTATCTATGTGGGCCCCAAAGATGACTATGGGTATAACCAAGCCCATGCAGAAGGAGCGGCTGGTATTTCCAGCATCCCTGGTGTGCGTATTGTTGAAGAAGCTAGTGTGCCAGAAACCACAGCTGTTCAGGAAACCATGCGTAGCATGATTGAACTGGATGGAGCTATGGCTCTATTTCCCACGTCGTTTGGCTACTTCGATCCCCACATTCTCCAACTTGCTGAAGAATTTCCGGAGGTGCAGTTCCTCCATGCCGGTGGAATGTATCAAGAGGGTGTTCATCCCAACAATGTAGGCAGCTATTTTGGCTATATTGATGAAGCCCAATACGTGGCGGGTATTGTGGCTGGACATATGACCAAGTCTGGCAAGCTGGGCTTTGTGGCGGCTAAACCCATTCCCCAAGTGCTGCGTAACATCAATAGTTTTACCAAGGCTGCTCGTTCGGTGAATCCTGACATCACCACCCAAGTGATCTTCACGGGAGATTGGGCTCTGCCGGTCAAGGAAGCGGAAGCTACCAACAGCATGGCAGACCAGGGTATTGATGTGGTCACCTGCCATGTGGATAGTCCCAAAGTGGTCATTGAAACGGCGGAACGGCGCGGTATGTTTACCTCGGGCTATCATGCCAATCAAGCCGATCTAGCGCCTACTGGCTATCTCACTGGCGCAGAGTGGGATTGGACAAGTATCTATACCCAATATGCCCAAATGTTCCTAGAGGGCAAGAGCCTGATGAATGGGGACATTGATCACTTGGTGCGGGGTGGCTTGTCGGATAACTTCTGTAAGCTCTCTCCCTATGGGGCGGCGGTGTCTGATGAAGCTAAGGCAGCCGCGGATGCGGTCCGCGAGCAGATCATCTCTGGGGAGCTAGTGCTCTATGAAGGAGAGATTAAGGACAACACCGGCACAGTGCGCGTGGCAGCGGGACAAAAGCTAGAGCAAAAGTCTGTAGAACTGGAAAGCATGGACTGGTTGATCGAAGGCGTTGAAGGATCGGTGGGCAGCTAATGAGAGACACACCTTGGTTGCGAAAAAGTGAACCGTTGGTGATTTCGGCAGGGGCGATCGCTGTTGCCCTTGCTCTGTTTGGGTTATTCTGTGCGATCGCTGGGGCCAATCCTTTTGGCGTCTACGGATCGATTTACACCGCCGCCTTCGGGAGTTCTAGTCGCATCCAAGGTACGTTGATTTTAGCGTCGCCCCTGATGTTGAGCGCTCTTTGTACGGCTCTGCCGGCCCGGCTTGGGCTGGTGATTATTGGCAACGAGGGAGCGCTGGTGGTAGGCGGTTTAGGAGCCGTAGCCATGGGGCTGAGCCTAGGCACGTCTCTACCGCCTCTGCTGGTGCAAGCGCTGATGGCGATCGCTGGCATGGTGGCGGGTGGTGTATGGATTGGCATTGTCGGGGTGTTGCGCCATTACCGAGCGGTGAATGAAACGATCAGCAGCTTGTTGATGAACTACATTGCCATCGCGCTGTTGAACCATTTGGTGGGTGGCCCCATGCGGGATCCCAGTTCCCTCAACAAGCCCTCTACTTTTCCCCTTGATACCGCCAACATGCTGGGCAATTTACCCGGCACTCGTATTCACTACGGGCTAATCTTCGGTCTGGTGGCCTGTGGGGTTGCCTACGTCCTGATCCAGCGCACCACCTTCGGGTTTGCGGCCCGTACCGCCGGTGGTAACGTGCGCGCTGCCCGGATTGCGGGGCTGCCTGTAGGACGCTTAGCGGTCACCATCTGTTTTATAGCTGGGGCCTGTGCTGGCCTGGCGGGCATGATTGAGGTAGCGGCGGTGCATGGGGTGGCCAACGAATCCCTCAATGCTGGCTATGGCTACGGCGGCATCTTGGTGGCCTTTGTGGCGCGCCATAATCCCCTAGCGGCTGCTTTAATTGCGGTGCTGGTCGGCGGTATTGTCGGCAGTGGTGGCATCTTGCAGCGTACCCATAGCTTGCCAGACGCCACGGTGTTGATCTTTCAGGGCATTATGTTCCTGACGATTTTGTACAGCGATTCGCTCTACGGCAAGCTGGCTTTCTTCCGAGAGCGGCCGATAGACATACCACCCCCGGATCCAACACCTGCGGCGGTGGAAACCACGGTTTAAAGCGGTGGTTGAGAGCAGTTTAGACAGACTCTAATCAGATGAGGTAGGACTTGTGGCATCAGAAGCATTGGGATGGCTAGGGGTGCCCTTAGCGATCGCCGCTGGCACCATGCGGGGCGGAACACCGTTCCTGTTTGTCAGTTTGGGGGAATGTTTAACGGAAAAAAGCGGCAAGATTAACCTAGGGCTAGAAGGCACGCTGTTAACCGGAGCCATGAGCGCCTATGCCGTTTCCTACCTAACGCAGGACAGTTTAGGCCCAATTCTGGCTCCTTTTGCTGGGGTGTTAGTAGCAGGTTTAGCGGGTATGGCGCTGGGCTTCATCCACGGCTGGCTCT
>DATNRH010000263.1 GCA_036703605.1 Candidatus Obscuribacterales bacterium
ATCCAAAGTTAAAGTTTCTTTAACCCAGTTATGATATCGATCTCTCGCGGACATAACTTTACACCTCCGCTTCTATAGTAATTGAGGTATCGCAGCCCAAGGTATGGACGACTTTGACACAGGCGATGTAGTTGCCGGGGGCGGGATAGGTACAGGCAGCATCGCTGACGGTTTTGAGGCTGCGATCTTTGCGGGTGCGGTAGTCTTGCAAGTCGTGGGTGAGGGGTTTGCCCGGTTGCCAGTTGAAGTCGATCGCCCAGACATCAAGAAAATCAACGCCGCTGCGGATGGCGCGATCGCGGATGGCTTCGAGTTCTTTGGCAGGAACGCGAGTTCGATGAACCTATAGATAGGAACGATCCATCGAACTCAGGTCACGGTTGATCAAGGGGCGATCGCTGATGCACCAGACCCTAGATAGGGCAGCTTAAATCCCCAGCTTTCTGGGTAAACAGTAGGTTTTCCCGATAGTCGATGGGGCAGTCGATCACCGCTGGCACCGATTGGTTGAGGGCATCCTTGAGCATAGGCACAAAGTCTAGGGTCGATTCCAAACGATAGCCCTTGAGACCCATACTTTCGGCAAATTTAACAAAATCGGGATTGCCAAACTTGATGAAAGCCGGTTCGCCATACTGATTGCGCTGCTTCCATTCGATCAGGCCATAGCCGCCGTCGTTGAAAATAATAGTGACAAAAGGCGTGCCAATGCGCAGAGCCGTTTCTAGCTCCTGGCAGTTCATCATAAACCCGCCATCGCCCGAGACTGCCACCACCTTACGATTGGGCGCAACCAGCTTAGCCGCGATCGCCCCTGGAATGGCGATGCCCATTGCAGCAAATCCGTTGGAAATAATACAGGTATTGGGCTGTTCAGAATGGTAGTGGCGCGCCATCCACATCTTGTGGGCTCCCACATCAGAAATCACAATATCGTCTGGCCCTAGCACTTGGCGCAGATCGTAGATCAGCTTCTGGGGCTTGATGGGAAACGCATCATCACTGGCATACTGCTCATAGTCCGCTACGATATCCTGGCGTAGGTCGAGGGCGCGGGGTTCGGGTTTACCTTGTCGCGTGACCCGCTTCAGCAACTCCCACAACGAGTCAGAAATATCCCCCACCACGTCCGCTAGGGGAATATAGCTACTGTCAATTTCTGCTGAGATTTGCCCAATATGCACAATGGGCATGGTGCCATCCGGGTTCCAGCGTTTGGGAGAATATTCCACCAAGTCGTAGCCGATGGCAATAATTAAATCGGCGCTGTCAAACCCGCAGCTAATATAGTCCCGCTGCTGCAGACCAAAGGTCCACAGGGACAGGGGATGGGTGTAGGAAATGGCTCCCTTACCCATAAAGGTGTTGACAACAGGAATATTGAGCTGAGTGGCGAGAGCAGTGAGCGCCTCACTGGCCTGCGATCGCAACACTCCATTCCCCGCCAAGATCAACGGATTGTTGGCATGGGTAATGGCCGCCGCCGCCCGATCCA
>DATNRH010000264.1 GCA_036703605.1 Candidatus Obscuribacterales bacterium
AAGTAAGATGGCAAAAAGTGTCGCATATCTTGCATCAGCAATGTGGGTGGAATGCCGGCTGTCCCTACTGGAAATACATCTGCATAGAGAATACCATAGTGAAAATCTGCTTGCTCAGCCGGTACCTGTTCTGCCTGAGCATTATAGGACTTGGTGCCTCGAAAGGGAGCTGTCCGGTAAAACACAGATTCTACATAAGGCAGAGCAGCTTCATACAGCCAAGTCATCCCTTTTGACTTGGGAATAATTTCATAGCATTCACCATCAATGTAGACATGGTGGTAGATAGGGCGTCCAGCAATGGCAAAAATGCCGTTGACCAGGAAATTCATGGCTTCAGGAACGCTGGTGATCTTACCTTCATCATACAGATCAGACATTTCAAAAAAGACGGGAGCCATAACTTCCCAAAACAAACCTAGATTTGCATAATAGGATAGCTCTCGCACCTTCTCAATAAACATCTCAGGAAATAGCTTGTGCAATGACAGCATCAATGGATTGTTTTTAAAGTAGGCTCGGATGGCACGATCAGCGTTAGCTTTATACTCGTCCGTGTCTAGATAGGGGTCGAATCTATTGGCTGGCGCATACATCTTACGATGCCATAGCATTGCCCTCATGCAAGCTTCAGCAAATTCCATATTGATGCGATCGTGCCAAAGATGATGGAATAATTTAGGCCACGATTTTTTAGTCTCACCCTTGTTGATAAACTCTAAAAGTTCTGGGTGGGCGGTTGCTTCTCCTCGCCAGATACGTAGATCAGCATCATCTCCTGCATAGTGATTATGAAGATCTAGATACTCTTGGGGAAGAAAGTATTTGAAGGCTGGAACAGGATTTAAGAAAACTCGTTCACCAATATACAGAAGGTCACGCCAGTAAAAATCCATCGGTACCGCATAGGCTTTATAGATACCAATGATTTGCATGAGATTCTCAGGGGTATCAGGAAGCATGGCTCCTCCTGCTTCCAATCGATGAATAATATCGGCAAAGGGATGCTGAGAGGGAGGAATAACCGTGGATGGTGAGGACATTGTGGTGGTCATAGGTTTCTAATACACGACAAAGACGACAGGCAATTTTAAGACCGAATGGATTAGTTTTTAGGGAATATCAATGCTTCCGTGGTTTGCATGGCAGTTGTGATCGTGATTATTTGTGGTGTTGGCGGGCTAGCCATCGACACCATAGCTGCGGTTGTTGCTTCACTCCAGCGCACTAACCAGCTTGGCTGAATACCCAGCAAGAAGATAGCCCAAGCTAAAACCAATGCCGGCACCCGCTCACCCCATTCAACCTTGGGGAAGTAGGCGATCGCATTATCCAGCTTGCCAAAACAGGTGCGGTTTAACAAAATCACAAAATAGACTGCTGTTAAACCTGTACCTACGACAGATAATAAGGTTTGGATTGGAAAAACGGCGTAGCTACCTTGAAAGATGAGAAATTCGGCAATAAAACCTGCTAGCCCTGGAATACCCGCACTCGCCATCCCACCCAACACTAAGAGAGAACTAATGGTAGGTAGCCCTCGAATAGGATTCATGAGACCGTTGAGCACATTCAGCTCACGGGTACCAACCTTCAGTTCTACCAGTCCAACTAGATGAAATAGGATCGCTAGAATTAGCCCATGGGCAACCATCTGAGATACGGCGCCCACCATGCTGAGGTTTGTTAAGGCTGCTCCACCTAGTAAGATATAGCCCATATGACCTACAGAGCTATAGGCTACCATGCGCTTGATATCCGTTTGGGCGATCGCTGCCATGGCCCCGTAGAGCACGCTAATCGTCGCCCAAGTCGCTAAGCCAGGAGAGAGAACAGACCAGGCATCTGGAAATAGACCTAAACCAAAACGAAAGATTCCGTAAGCCCCCAATTTTGCCAAAACACCGCCCAGCAAAATCGCAGTTGGCGTAGATGCAGCTGTGTAGGTATCTGGCAACCACGTGTGAAATGGCACTAACGGAACCTTGATGCCAAATCCAACCAGCAATATACCAAGAAGAATAAGCTGCGATAGCATGGGCAAACTTTGCCCCATGACAGCACTGTAGGCAAAGGACGAGGCACCCGTGAGCCAAACTAGACCTAGGAAGCCAACCAGAATCAGCGCTCCGGACAGGGCTGTATAGATCAAGAACTTGGTGGCGGCATAATTACGCCGTTCACCGCCCCAAATAGAGATCAGCAGGTAGAACGGTACAAGCTCTAGTTCATAAAATAGGAAAAAGAGGAGTAGATTCTGGGCCAAAAATGCCCCGGCCACACCGCCGCTGCAGATCAGCATCAGACTGTAAAACAGGCGCGGACGTTCCGTCTGTTCTGAACTGCTGAACACAGCAATCCAGGTTAAAAAGCTGTTTAGGATCACCAAGGTAATAGACAGACCATCTACGCCAAGCTGGTAGTTTAGACCAAGGCTATCAATCCAGGGCAAGTATTCTTGCATCTGCAGCGTCGGCGTATTCAGGTCAAACTGGAACAGCAGGGCTAAGCTCCAAAGTAAAATACCTCCCGTGAACCAAAGGGTAATCCAACGAATCTGTTTTGATGAGATAGAGGCAGGCAAACAGCCAAGGGCGATCGCCCCTAGAAATGGAAGCCAAATCAAGGTGCTTAGCATAGGTTATCCACCAATAACAAGAGATAGGTTAGTCAACGACGACCATGTCATCAAGAGCGTGATTAAAATGATGCCTAGAGCAATGGTGAGCACATAGGACTGGGTTTTGCCACTGTTGCCATATTTGAGGGCTTCGCCGCCAAAGAGTGAGGCTAGCCCCACCATGTTGACTAGACCATCCACCAGGTAGCGATCGCCCCAGTCAACGAGGCGTGAGATCAAACCAACGCTACCGACAACACTGAAGCCATAAATTCGGGATGTGTAAAAATCGTAGGCTAACAGATTTTGAAGTGCTTGCCACGGTAGGCGAATCGGCTTAGATAGCGGGCCATAGTACACCAATGCTGCTAGGCTGCAGCCAGACAGGCTCGACCACGTTAGCACTAACGCCACATCTTTATTGAGAGTAGCCCAGTCAGGCAGCAGTGACAGCGTTTGCAACACGAAAGGTAGGTGCAGAACAAACCCCGCCAAGACGGTCATCGGTAAGGTCACCAGCCAGCCATTCTCCGGCGATCGCTCCGTCATAGGCTTGGGTTGTCCACCAAACATCAGTACAAAGACTCGCGTGACGGCAAACGCAGCAAAGGCATTCACCACCAGTAAAATCACGGCAATAATGGGGCGATCGCGCCATACACCATCCAGCAAGGCAAGCATCGACCAAAATCCACCTAGGGGCGGCAGGGCAATTAAACCAGCTACGCCAACCAGGTAGGATAATCCCGATACGGGACGACGACGCCAAAGTCCACCCATCTGGGTTAAGTCTTGGGTAATGCTATTGAGGACAATCGACCCAGAACTCATCACCAGCAAGCTGATGGCCACGGCGTGGGTGAGAATCATCAAAAATGCGGCATTGCTTAGCTGTGCGCCCACCGCAATGAATACAATGCCCATGTAGGCACTTGTCAGATAGGATAAGGAGCGCTTGACATCAATCTGAGCCATTGAAATGAGCGTGCCGCCCACCGCCGTGATCGAGCCAATGGCGATCGCCACCGACAACACCGTTGGGGATAGTGCCAACACCGGCTCCAGCTTAATGAGCACCCATGCCCCCGTAGCCACCACCACCGAATTCCGCAAAATTGTACTAGGTACTGGCCCCTCCATGGCTTCATCCAGCCAAAGGTGCAAGGGAAACTGGGCACATTTGCCCATAGGGCCAGCAATCAGAGCCAAACCCACCAAGGTTGCAGTCGTCGGGTTGATATTGGCCGTTTCTGCCCAAACCGCTAACTCTTGAAAATCCCAGGTGCCAGCCAGAGGATAGAGCGCCAATACCCCCATCAACAGCACTAAATCCCCCACCCGCTTGGTGAGAAACGCATCTCTAGCACCGGTGACCACCAACGACTGATTGAGCCAGAAGCCGATCAGCAAATAGGTGCCGAGGGTGAGAACTTCCAAAATCATGTAGCTGAAAAATAGCGAATCGCACAGGGCCAGAGCACACATGCCAGCTTCAAACAGAGCTAACAGGGCATAAAATCTTGCCCAACCCCAGTCCATTTCTAAATAGCCCACGGCATAAACCTGGGCTAGAAAGTTAATGCTCGTTACCACTAGGATGGCACCTAGGGTAATCGACGATACTTCGATGGGGATGGTCAAATCAAGCTCGGCAATCTGTAACCAGGAAAAGGCTATGTACTGAGGAGCCTGTTGCCAAGTAGCATGGAAGGCGATCGCCCCATGCAGACAGGCTAGCCCCGTCATCCCAAGGTTGATATACCCAGCAGGACGAGGCCCCGTTAGCGGGTTAATTGACGGTAGCCACAACATCGAAAAAACCATCCCCATCAGAGGATAACTGGGAATTAACCAAGCTGTTTGGGCGAAAAACTGCTCCATATGCTGTCCTCACGATGCCTACAACGACCTACCTAAGATGGTGCTTATGTACTTCTGGCCATAGACCAGAGACTATGATTTTTCAAAAGACCATCATAAATAGACTATACCAGGATCAGCTTACATGGAAATTCCGTTGGTTCTCAAATCGTTTCGATAGGAATTCCATTAGACTTGAAAAGGTTTTGCTTATAGCAGTCGGCCTATGGGTTTGAGGCTTTTGGTTAGGGCCTTCTGCACAGGGGATGCCTGACCTGTGCAAGGTATATCCATCATCCCTTAGCCTCTTTTTGCGGTGGAGGCTAGGGAGATTCAGGCATCAACGTCCCTCGTCTTTAGAGTTGTGGGGTGAGGGCTACATCGTGCCTCTTCTATCATTTTGGGATATCCTGGTGAATTTTTGTCATAACAGCTCACACTATCTGACAAAAGAGTAAGAGGTCGATCGGCTTCTCTCCGAGAATGACATAACGAGAAATAATGTTAAGTCTGATTAATCTCTATTAGTCATAGGTTGAGGGCATAGGGTAGCTCGATAGCAGTTGTCTCAAGGTAGATAGGGATTGCCATAGCGCTAATCCAGACTGTATCGTAGCACCACAACGATACAGTCTCAGCAAGAATTCTGAATGAAGGTATCTCTAGATACAGAGTTGTCATAACAAGTTGGCTTTAACTAAGCACAGCACAACTTGAGCCAGAGCGATGGTGGGGAGGCAGCAGAATGACGGGAATGCTAACAAAGTCGGAGGCTCTGACGAATCTGGAGGCCTGTGTGCAGGCGGAGGGACGCGCTGACTTGGTGGCGCAGGTGCGGGCCAAGATTGATGAGCTGGGCATTAAGTATATTTACTACCAGTTCATCTCCGTCACGGGGCGCATTGTCGGCAAGGGTGTTCCGGCAGACCATTGGGAAACGATTGCCGAACGCGGCATTCAGTTGGTATACGGTTCCACGGCCAACCTCTTCCTCGATCGCTACAACAACTATATCGGCTATGGGCCAGAAGCATCGGAACTTGTTGCCATTCCCGATCCAGACACCTTTTGCCAATTGCCTTGGGATAAACGGGTGGCGCGGGTCTTTTGTACCTGCTTCCGCAATCGAGAAGAACCGGATAATCCTGGGGGCTACCTGACGTCGGATTGTCGTGGCAACTTGAAGCGCATCCATACTCAGTTTCAGACCGATCACAAGGGTCTGCATCTGCGGCACGGTGCGGAGCCGGAGATGATGTGGTTGAAGAAGGGGCCAGATGGCAAGCCGAATGGTGGTGTGACCAAGCCCAACTGCTATCAAATTGATCAGTTTGAGGAATTGCGCCCCGTATTTTTGCGGGTGATTGACTATTGTCAAGCCATGGGTCTAGATATGATCCAGGGCGATCATGAGGATGCGCCGGGGCAGCTTGAGCTCAATTTCATGTTTGATGATGCGCTACGCACATGCGATCGCCTCACTACTTATCGACAAATCTGTTCCCAGGTGGCGCGGGAGTTTAACCTGATTGCCTGCTTTATGAGTAAGCCCTTCATGGGTGTGTCGGCCAACGGTTGTCACCATAACCTATCTTTATGGTACGGCGGAGACGAGCAGGTAAAAGACTTTGGCATGGAGACACTGCCAGGTTTAGCGGGTACGTTTACCTATCGCAAGGGTGGCGAGAATACATTTTTGCCAGATCCTAGCTTATCTGCTACCAAGCCAGGCCCGATTGGTCTGAATTCGATTGGTGGGGTGATAGAGCATCTGGGGGCGCTGACGGCGATCGGTTGTTCGACGGTGAATTCCTATCGACGCCTGTGGGATACAGGACTGTGGGCACCAGTCTATGCCGATTGGGGCTTCCAAAACCGCACTTGTGGTTTGCGAGTATCGGCACCTGGACGGTTTGAGTATCGAGCGGTGGATTCGATGGTGAATCCTTATCTAATGGCAGCGGCGTTGCTGAAGGCATTTGATGATGGCATTCAACGCAATCTGGATCCAGGAGAGCCAGAATCTCGTAATCTCTATGAGGCGATGGAGGCAGGTAAACAGGTGAAGAAGCTACCGATGTCGTTGGGTGAGGCGTTGGAGCGGTTGGAGCAGGATGAGGTGGTAAAAGCGTCCATGCCTGGGGATATGTATCAGGTATTTAGTTGGTATAAGCGAGATGAGTGGGAGAAGTTTTTGGCAACGAGTACGCAGTGGGATGTAGACATGTATCTCGATTGTTTGCCGTAGTCCTCTTTCCAGGCTTGGAGCAAGACGTTTGAAGGTTCATCAACGATCGCGATCGCTCTTGGTGATTTCTGAACCTGAATTCGATGGCGTTCTTCGTAGAGAATCTATGGTGCGTAGGATGTGTATAGCCTTCGACATGGCTTCGCTAAAGCGACAGCGTAATGCATCCAAGCCTCATGAAACGGTCTATGGCTTCGCCCCTGATGGTCTGGCGGTGGCTCTGAGGGGCGATCGCCTAGCGGAGGCAATCGGGGCGATCGATACCCTCTCTAAAGCCAGTTGCCAACAAGGATAAAAGGAGCCCAGTAGTAGGGAGCCTCGTAGGTTTCACGAGCCAATAGGGCAAGTTGGGCTTGGCGAAGGGCAGCAGCCTTGGGTAAATTATCTTGGGTCAAGGCTTGGTAAAACTGCTGCATGAAGACAGATGTAGAAGCATCATCTACTTTCCAAAGACTGCCGATGGTGCTGCGGGCTCCAGCCTGCACCGCAACCCCAGCTAAGCCAAGAGCAGCGCGATCATCACCTTGGGCTGTATCACAAGCGCTAAATACTAGAAGTTCAATCGGTACCCGGCGACGCAGATCGGTAACTTCTAGAAGATCCCGTAGCTGCAGCACGTTAATGGCATTATCCCAAGCTAATACATAGGTATTATCTAAATCAGAGCTAAACTGACCATGGGTCGCTAAGTGAACAATCGGTGCAGAAGCAGCATCTACAGTAGTTTGTAGACTGCGGGTGGTAAATGCTTCGTTTAGTAACACCTGTCCAGGAAGCTGGGAACTGATAGCATTGAGTTCTTCTTCAACGTTAGGTAAGTTGCCCAATATTCCAAAGAAAGGAGAGTCTTCAGGGACTTTACTAACCCCTGCCAAGAGGATGCTATAGTCAGACGACCGCTCGGATGCAGGATCAACTAACTGTAAGCCAGGGGCTAGGGCAATATTATAGTGTTGGATGAGATAGTCCGTGCCATCGAATAAAACTGCCATGGGAATATTACGCAGAGAGCCATCCAAAACAAAGACTAGGGTATCTAAGTCGCTGGTGGCAAGATCAGCAGCTAGGGGGCGAATCAGCCAGTCATAGAGTTGTGCTGCTAGGGGGCGCAAGCGGATGCCGGCTAGATCCCGAAACAGCTGGAGGCGAAGCTCGCGGGCGGTGGTGGTGATGGTTGCGGCAGAGACGGGAACGCTATGGCGGATAGGGGGTTGATCGGGTAAGTTAAGGATCAGCTCCAAGCGATCGCTGAGGAGAATAGGATAGATGACCGCAGCCCGAGGATCAATGGCTTCAATGTCAACCGTATCTGCATCTAGACAGGCAGCTTTGAAGAAGTTATCCAACTCCGCCAACTGTAGTGCTTCGACTGTTTCTCGGGCCCGGTCGAGCTCTGCCGGACTGGGGGTATGGTCGGGGGCTAACAGCAAATCTACGAATTCCCGATGGACAGGTTCAATGGTCGTGCGAAAGGAAAGCCAGGCTTCGGGATTGTTGATAGAAACGACATCCGACCGCAGAGTTTTCAGGGTGGCGATCGCTTGATCATAGGCGGTGATCGCTCCCTCACGATCCTGCTGCTGCTTCAACAATCTTCCCAGTTGCCACTGCCACCGATAGGATACCTCTGGAGCATCCAGACGACGGGAAAGGGCCAGGGCATCTTGAGTCAGGATTTGGGCATCCCGCCACTGCTGGTTCTGTTCATAAAGTTCCCCAAGGGTTCCGAGGGCATAGGATTGGGAGCGCTGATCACCTATCTGCTGGGCCTGTTGATGGGCTCGGGTTAGTAGGGTGGCAATCTCTAAGGCTGTCGGGCTGCTGCTGAGTTGATTCTGTCCCTGGCGTAGACGGATCAAGGTTTTAGCCACCTCCACCTGTTGATCCAGACTGGCGCGGGTGGGAGGCAGTTGGGCTAGGTCAGGCTGAAGCTGGAGCCAGAGGGTCTGGGCGGCAACCCAGTCCTGTTGATCCACCCGTAGACTGAGCTGGCTGCTGCGAATCTGAATCTGGTGTGGGA
>DATNRH010000265.1 GCA_036703605.1 Candidatus Obscuribacterales bacterium
CCAGCAAGCGATCGCTCAATCAACTCTCGGCAAATTGGCGGTGATTGGCCTAATGCCGGTGGTGGGGTCTTTGATTGGCATTGTGCTGCTGATTGTGATGGTGGTGCAGCGCGTCTTGAAGGGCCCCGAGTCGCTCCTGGCCCAAAACGGTAGCCTGGCCTGGGAAACACCTTGGAACTGGGAAATTATCTGGCAGGTGCTGATCGTAGGATTTTTCCTGGTCGGGCAATTGGCCATTCCCCTACTGCTGAGACTCGTGGGCTTCAGCTTTTCGGCCTTTGGCATCCGCGCCAAGGCCGCCTACACCCTCACCTACTACCTCTCCATGTCCAGCTTGGGCTTGCTGGTGCTCTATCTATCCATTCGCAGCTATTTTCCCCTGCCCAAAAACTGGTTTCGCTTCAGCTTAGGCGATCGCTGGCTAGCCTGGGGCGTAGGTGGCTATTTTGTGGCCCTACCGCTGATGATTGTGGTATCGCTGCTCAATCAACAAATTTGGCAGGGACAAGGGGGCAGTAACCCTCTGCTGCAAATTGTCCTAGAGGAAGGCGATCCCATCTCCCTCAGCATCTTTTTCTTCACGGCCTCCATCGCCGCGCCCGTGTTTGAAGAACTGCTGTTTCGTGGCTTCTTGCTCTCATCCTTAACGCGCTACTTCCCCGTATGGGGAGCCATTGTGGTCAGCGGACTCGTATTTGCGATCGCTCACCTCAGCCTCTCGGAAGTTCTCCCTCTGACGCTGCTCGGCTGTATTTTGGGTGTGGTCTATACGCGATCGCGCAACATGCTCGCCCCCATGGTGCTCCATAGCTTGTGGAACGGAGCCACCATGCTCAGCCTGTATGTTTTAGGCAGCAACTAGTACTCTGAGGACGAAGTAACCCGCCTATGTGCTGAGGCGGGGAACCTTGCATGTCCTAGACTTCCTTTTCGTTTTTCTATCTTGCGGTACTAGGGCACCAGCCCCGATCGCAGCGCTACCACCGCCGCCTGCACCCGATCATCCACCGCCAGCTTGTTCATAATGCCGCGCACGTGGGTTTTCACCGTATTGGGGCTGAGAAAAAGCTGGGCGGCGATCTCTGGGTTGCTATGACCTTCCACCATCAGGGTCAGCACTTCCATTTCCCGCTGCGATAGTTGGCCAATCATGCCACTAGAGGACTGGGCCGGCGGCTTGAGGTGATCCATGACTAAGCGGGCCACTTGGGGATCGAGATAGCTGGCCCCCTCCGTTGCCGCAGCGATCGCTGCCAGCAAACTTTCAACACTGGTACCCTTCACGCAATAGGCATCCGCACCACTCGACAAGGCACTAATCACCTCTGTTTCCGAGGTGTGGGAGGTGAGCATCACCACTCGGGTTGTTGGCAGAGCTGTTTTAATCTGCTGGGTAGCCGCAATGCCGTCGAGGCGGGGCAAGCCAATATCCATAACCACAATATCGGGGGTGAGGGTTTTGGCCAGGGCGATCGCCGTGTAGCCATCCTCTGCCCGTCCTACGACCGTCAACCTAGGCTGACTGGAGAGTGATTGCTCTAGCCCAAGCTGCATCATGGGATCATCTTCGACAATTAAAATCCGGGTTAGGGTCAGGTCTGAATCCGCAGACATCTGGAATACTCCATAACAAGATTGAGGATCGCGAGCCGGCCGTGCTGCATCCCGCAACCTGCGGATACCTGGATCTAAACCGCTGGATCTAGCCAGGAAACAGCCGCCAGAATACAGATTCCCTCGGTCAGCAGCACTTCTCGCTATGCTATAGGATAGTCCTCCTTGTCCACCGTCTAGCAACGATTATTCAACCTACCGTGACCACTGGCTCCACAACCCCCACGCTGGTGAAACATCCCGAGCGGTTAGAAGCGCGTCTCAAAGAGATTCCGCTCACCCCCGGCGTGTATTTCATGCGAGATGCCGCTGACAATATTCTCTATATCGGCAAGTCCAAAAAGCTGCGATCGCGGGTGCGTTCCTATTTCCGCGATCGCCATGACCATAACCCGCGCACGGCCCTGATGGTGATGCAGGTGGTAGAGATTGAGTTCATTGTCACCGATACCGAAGCCGAAGCCCTGGCCCTAGAAGCCAATTTGATTAAGCAGCACCAGCCCCACTTCAATGTGTTGCTCAAAGACGACAAGAAATATCCCTACCTCTGCATCACTTGGGCAGAAGACTATCCCCGCATCTTCATCACCCGCAAGCGGCGATCGGGGCAGGTGAAGGATCGTTACTATGGCCCCTACGTGGATGTCTACGTGCTGCGCAGCACCCTCAGCCTTGTCAAGCGCCTCTTTCCCCTGCGGCAACGCCCCAAGCCGCTGTTCAAAGATCGTCCTTGCCTCAACTATGATATTGGCCGCTGTCCGGGTGTCTGCCAGCACCTGATTACCCCCGAGGATTATCGCAAGATCATCAAAAAGGTGGCGATGATCTTCCAAGGGCGCACCCGTGAACTAGAAGAGTTGCTCACGGAGCACATGGAACGGGCGGCAGACGACCTCAACTTTGAGCAAGCTGCCCGCCTGCGCGACCAAATTCGCGGACTCCAGTCCCTAGGAGCCGACCAAAAGGTGGCGCTGTCGGACGATACGGTCTCTCGGGATGCGATCGCCCTCATGGCCGACGACCACCATGCCTGCATCCAGCTTTTCCAAATCCGGGCCGGTCGGCTGGTGGGCCGGTTGGGCTTCCTCGCCGACGCTCAGTCTGGCAGTCCGGGTGCCATTCTCCAGCGGGTGTTGGAAGACCATTATCAAACCGTAGATGCGGTGGAAATTCCTGCTGAAATCCTCTGCCAGCATGACCTTCCCGACGCTGACATGCTAGCGGAATTTCTCTCCAGCCGACGGGGACGCAAGGTGGCGATCGCCGTTCCCCAGCGCCAGGGCAAAGCCGATTTATTGGACATGGTGGAACGCAACGCCGGCTATGAGCTGGCCCGCACTCAGCGGTTTGCCGATCGCAACCAGCAGGCCCTCCTCGACCTAGCCGACCTGCTCGACCTGCCCGATATCCCCCACCGCATTGAAGGCTACGATATTTCCCATATTCAAGGCTCCGACGCCGTTGCATCCCAAGTCGTCTTTGTAGACGGCCTGCCCGCCAAGCAGCACTACCGCCACTACAAGATCAAATCCGCTCAGGTGCGGGCCGGCCATTCCGACGACTTCGCCAGCATGGCCGAGGTGATCCAGCGCCGCTTCCGCCGCTATGCCCAGTCTCCAGGGGCGATCGCTCCCACGCCCACCCCCTTACCCCATCAATCCAGCGAAAAAGTCAGCAACTTTCCCGACCTGATCATGATCGACGGCGGCAAGGGTCAGCTCTCCGCCGTGGTGAAGGTGCTGCGAGATATGAACCTGCTTGATGAGGTGCGGGTTGTCAGCCTAGCGAAACAGCGGGAAGAAATTTTTCTGCCTGGCGAATCCTTACCGTTGACCACCGAGGCCGAACAGCCTGGCGTGCAGCTTTTACGACGATTGCGCGACGAAGCCCACCGCTTTGCCGTCAGCTTCCATCGCCAAAAACGCAGCGATCGCATGACGCGATCGCGCCTAGATGACATCGCCGGTCTAGGCCACCACCGCCAAAAGCAACTGCTGGCCCACTTTCGCTCCATCGACTACATTCGCCAGGCCAGTCCCGCTCAGATTGGAGAAGTATCGGGCATTGGCCCCAAGCTAGCCCAGCAGATTTACGACTACTTTCATCCACCGCAGCCGGACGATCATCCCGAGCCATCGAGTTCCGAATAGGTCACAGAAAGGCTCTCACGGTGGATCTCACGGTGAACTCACGGTAGCTCTCACTCTGGAGAGTCTTCTTGCTCATCTCCATCAAGGTCTGCGTCATCTTGAGCATCATCAGTCGCCTGAGTCTCCTCTGAGGCAGTCTCGCCAGATTCAGCGCGATCGCTTGACTCTCCCTCGGGCAAAGCAATCTGAGCACAGACCTCTTCATCGTAATTAAAGACCACCGTCACCAGCTCAATCCGGGCTGTATCACTTGGCTCAAACTCGTACTCCATCAGCGTTTCCAACGCCGATCGATTAAAGATTGGATATCCCGAGCTTTGAATCAACCTCGGATCATCGAGCAACTCACCCGCTTCATCCAGCGCCACACCATAGCGGGAAAAAGGCGACGCTTCCAAAGAACAAGCTAACCCAGGAAAGTCCCCCGTGAGTTCCAACTGTCCCAGAGCAAACTCCTCAACGCCCTGCTCCTCCAGCACCGGCCTCCAGCGCTCGACAAAGGTTCCTAAGGCTCCCGAGGCATCTTGAGGCGATGTACCCAGGTCGGAATAGGCTAGCAGTTCCGTGACCGAGAGTTCGTCATTCATGGCGTCTCGCTCAGCCTGGATGGCAGCGATCGCTCCATCATCCTCAACGGCTCCGTCGCCCTCAACGGCCTCATCCTCGGCAACGGCTTCATCCGGTTCAGCAACCTCTTCCACGTCGTTGTCCACATCGTTGTCCACGTCGTTGTCCACGTCGTTGTCCACGTCGTTGGGGTTCGCCGCCATTAAATCGGGCAGGCTGGTCGTCTCGCCGCTATATTGCAGATTATCTTCTAGCTGCTGAGCCAAATCTGGAGGATCGTTCGTAAGCTGAGTCTCTGGAGTCTGGGTTTGGGCAGGCGGCGATTGGGTTGCTGGAGATTGGGGCTGGGGCTGGGGTGGGGTGGTCGATCGCCGCTGAGTTGTCCCAGACGAGTAGGAATTAGATCTCGGCGTCGATGGCACATAGACCGGCGGCGGCGCATAGAGGTAGTCGTCGTAGGGAGAATACCAACTACTCTGGTTACGACTCGTATCACTGTCTAGCTCAAACTCTTGGATACCAGAGTTAAAATCTTGCTCCAACTCCGGCAGATCACCATTAGCACCAGCAGGCGGCAATCTCAACCGTTGAGACTGGCTGAAATCGGGCACCCGACTCATCTCTTCTGGCGTCAGTTCCACCATCGCTACCGACTCTGGCAGGCCCGGCTCATCCGGGGCAGAATTAGCGGGCAGCAAGGGCATCACAAACCAAAGAGCACCATGAAACCCCACCGAAGCGATGGCAGCGATCGCCGTCGGCTGGCGAGATATTTCTATAGCTCTAGACCGTAGCCATTGGGGGAAAGACCGAGTCATAATGCTTCCACACACTCACAGCACTGGATGTTTAGTGAGCCAGCCCCAGTATGGCTAACTCTGATATCACCGACCGATGCACCCGATAAAAAGTTGCCCTTGGCATCCATTCTGCCGAGATCGTCTGCCGAGATCAAAACCCTCAGGCGCTGGTCAATGGACAAACCGAAGACCCGCGCCCCAAACCCCCTCTCCCAGAACGGCAGAGGGACTTTGAAATCGCTCATGGGCATCGCCCCCATCGCGATAGGCCTCTTGGATAACCCATGAATTTATTCCATTGTGCCTTGCAAGATCTTAAACGGCAGAACATTACCTCAATCAATTGAGATCAGTTGAGCGTCAGTCGAGCGATCGCCCCCAGCTCATCTCCATCAATCTTCGTCAGCGGGCACCATTGAATAGGTCTGCGCTAGATCGGGTATGACCGACGGCCCATCCTTGAGGCGATCGCCCAAGGTACTGGTTTGCACATTGCCCATACTCGGCCCCACAATTCCCACAGAGATCAAGACCTTAAAGGCGTCCTCTGTAGACATCGCCAAGGTAATCACATCTTTTTCGGGCACCAGCGCATACCATCCCGTGGTGGGGTTAGGTGTGGTTGGGATAAACACACTCAGCATCGGTTCGGGCAGCTGGGGTTGAATGCCACCGCCGATCGCCCCCGTCACAAAGGCGATCGCCCACATGCCCCGCCGAGGATATTCCACCAACACCACCCGACGAAACTTATCGCTGGAGTCTCGCAAAATGGTTTCTAAGAGTTGCTTGAGGGTTTTGTAGACCGATCCAGCCAGGGGAATGCCCTGCAGGATCCGCTCTCCCACGTCAAGGAGCCAGCGCCCGGCAATATTCCGCGCCATCAAACCAATCAGCAAAATACAGGACAGCGGCACCGCCAAGCCCACCGACAAATTCAGCAGGTTTCCCAAAAATGGGTTGAGATCATTGAACGGATTCACCTGCTTGGGGATTCGAGTCAAAAAATCGAACACCCAACTGGCCACCGTAATCGTCAGCCAAATGGTGGTGGCTAGCGGAATAATGACCAACAAGCCTGCAATTAAATCATTTTTCAAGTCTTGGGTGAAATTCTTGATCACAGGCGGGCCACTCTCCTTTCACGGATCAAACATACAACTGACAAGCTGGCTTCCCCTCCCTGGGGATGATGATCCCAGAAACCTACTTCTCTATTCTCAACCGATTTGCCAAGGAAATACATCCTCATAGTCCCAAATCAACCGAGATCAACGGCTCTAAACCCAAGATTGTGCGCCAATCCGACCAGCCCATGGGGCGATCGCCCTCCATTACGTCCCACTCTTTTTGTATCTTGCATTAAGAAATGTTGCAAGACGACGAGCCATGTCTATCCGTAGAACCCAGATCATAGGCGGAATCCAGGCGATCGACGACCATGGGATTTACGACATGTATGACGTCCAAGGAACTCAAACGTCATTGGGGCCACCCAATCGCGATATTGCAACACCATACCGTTGCGAGGAAGGCGTTAGCATCACGATCATGGGATTGCGATGTATCTGGTTTAACATAATTTGGCATCTCTCCACGCGATCGCCCCCAAGCCTCAGGGAAAATTTTCCTGATTCGTCTGGCATTATCCTAGGTAGAATCAAGATCAGGAAGATTTAGTAACTTAAATCACAGTTAAAAATTGTCAGTTGCCCATCACAGGCAGGAAAAAGCAGGATGGGAGTCTGATAGGATTGAGCTGAACTGCCGAATACAGCACTATAGGACAACTCCAATGCTGACACTGGACGCGAAAAAGCCGTCTCAGGATATTCGCTTAGGGCGAGTCTTAGTGGTTGAAGATGAAGAACTCATCCGAGAAACCATTGCCCTAGCTTTAAACGAAGAAGGGTACGAGGTGCTCACGGCTGAAGATGGGCGCATGGCCATGGAACTCACCTGCCAATTTCGCCGCAGTCAAGACTCGGATGCAGAGCCCGTTGATCTGATCATCTTGGACTTGATGCTGCCATCGGTGAACGGATTAGATCTATGCCGGTTAATTCGCCACGAAGGCAACAGCGTTCCTATTCTGATGCTGAGCGCCAAGGGCAGCGAAACCGATCGAGTGGTGGGCTTAGAAGTGGGTGCGGATGACTATCTCACCAAGCCCTTTGGTATGCGGGAGCTAATTGCTCGCTGTCGGGCATTGTTGCGGCGTCATCGCAACAGCCAACCTCAACTTCAATCCCAAGTTCTCAGCTTCCAAGAGATTACGCTCTATCCCCAAGAATGCCGGGTGACCGTGCGGGGGCATGAGATCAGCCTATCACCCAAAGAATATCGAATTTTGGAACTGTTTATGAGCAATCCGCGCCGGGTTTGGTCGCGGGAGCAGTTGATTGAGCGCGTCTGGGGGCCAGACTTTATGGGCGACAGCAAGACGGTTGATGTCCACATCCGCTGGCTGCGGGAAAAGCTAGAGCTCAATCCTAGCAATCCAGAATATTTACTCACCGTGCGCGGCTTTGGCTATCGGTTTGGCTAAGACGCGATCGCCCAAGAGCATCACCGTCTTATCGATCGCGTCTAGAGGCAGTGGGAGACCATCGCATAAAAAAGTATGATCATAGGATCGGGGACGATCAGTCCCAATAAAACTGTCGATCATGGGAAAACGCATCGACTGATGTCTGATGCGCTAACCCGTTAGACCATCCAGATCAGCAAGGCAAACTGTGGGAATCTTGGAATTTATCTTGGGATTGGTCGTTGGCTTGCTCTGGCTGATCTACCAACGACAGCGCGATCGCGTCAAACTCAAAACCCTACTATCCAATCTGCGCTCAGAGGGGGAGCCCAGTTCCCCCTTTTCGCTAGAGTCTAAACTGTCGCTCGCGATTACCTACCAGCAACAGCAAATCGAGCAACAGGCTCAACAGATTGAGGTCTTTCAGCGCATTCTACACACGGCTCCCATCGGCTACCTGCATGTAGATGATGAAAACCGTCTCGTTTGGGCCAATCCTCAAGCCGAGCAGTTGCTGAATATTCCCGGACAGCAGGGCATTCCACCACGTCTCTTACTAGAGCTGGTACGCTCCTACGATTTAGACGAATTGATTGATCAAACACGCCAGGCCGATCGGTTACAGCAGGCCGATTGGGTGTTCTATCCCGTTTCCTCTGATCTCTACGCTCGATCTCAACCCCAACCTCGGGCCCTGCGCGGCTACGGGATGATGTTATCCAATCGCCATGTGGGTGTGTTCTTAGAAAATCGCCAAGAGGCGGTCATGCTCAAACAGCAACGCGATCGCTGGATTTCTGACGTGGCCCACGAACTCAAAACGCCCTTAACGTCTATCCGCTTGGTTGCCGAGACCCTCCAAGATCGCCTTTCTCCACCCCTCAACGGTTGGGCAGAGCGCTTAGTCAATGAAACTGTTCGCCTGAGTAATCTCGTCCAAGATCTCTTAGATCTCAGCCAGCTAGAGCAGCGATCGCTTCGACAACTGAAGCGCAACCCCACCGACTTAGCTCAACTTTTGCAAACGGCCTGGCTCAATCTTGAACCCTTGGCACGCAAAAAAAAACTTCACCTATCCTACAACGGGCCAGACAACCTCTACGCCAATGTCGATGAAGCCCGCATGTATCGAGTCTTTATCAATCTCTTCGATAACAGCATTAAATACAGTCCTGTCGCCGCAGCGATCGCCGTAGAAGCGCAGTTCAGCAACCAGCCTGATCCCTCCGACGCTACCGGAGGTTTTCTTGATCCAGCTACCCCCGTGGATAGCCGGCTGTCATCTCCTTCAAGCCTTAGTTCCCAAACCAGCTCTACCGACATGGATGCACCGGGATCCCATATCATCATCGATTTTATTGATGCCGGAGAAGGTTTTCCCAACGACACCATTGAGCATGTCTTCGATCGCTTCTACCGTGCTGATCCCTCGCGATCGCGGCAGAGCTATCTCACCTTTTCATCCTCAAAGCCCGATACGCTAGAAAGCGATACCCTAGAGGGCGATCGCCCGCCAGTCTCCCCGATCCCTCACTGCAGCGGTAGCGGCTTAGGGCTGTCCATCGTCCAACAAATCGTAACGGCCCATGGCGGCAAGATCACCGCCAACAACCATCCTGAAACCCATGGAGCTTGGCTGCGACTGACCCTACCGATTGACCCTACCGATTGACCCAAGTTCTTGAGCCTACTCGCCCCTCGCAGATCTGAATCTCCACCTCAGATCCCAAGACTTTCGTAAAAAAG
>DATNRH010000266.1 GCA_036703605.1 Candidatus Obscuribacterales bacterium
GATCTGTCATTGGTGGCTTGCAGGGAGGCTTTATGGTAAATGGCAGCATCACCTGTATACTCAGGAGAGTCGGGGTCTGAATCTACATGTTTATAAAATTCAGCTAATCGCTGAGAAGCAGTATTGATGTTCAAGCCTGTAACTTCGTCATCATTAAGTTTGCAGTATTCGACTACAGCAGTGAACAAATCAGCTTTTTTGAAGATTCTTGCATCTGGTGTGAAACCAAGTTCTTCGATCAGAGAAAATGCAGATTTAATTTTACTGTTAACGGCCTCCTTTTTTGGGAATGACTCGCTATACAATTCGAGAAAAGTCTCCACATCGTTGTCGCGATTGAAATAGCCGGATAGCATAGTTGCCACCAAAACTATACAATAGCGGACATCTTGCATCCTGCGTATTTCAGCTGCAGAAAATACTCTGTAGCGCTCAAAGAAGTCGTCTGTCGCTAATTCCTCGCAAAAATCTTTGAATGCACCTGCATATCTGGAATTTCGAATTTCCATCGCATTTAGTCCATAAGATGTGGAGTTGATTTTCTCGAAAATCGTTTTGATTTCGCTGAGCTCCAATTTCCCTAAATCCCGAACGACAACCTCGTATTCTAGGAATTCCAATTTTTGATCGTCTGTTAATGCTTTGTAATCAGGCACTAGTGTTCCCAGTCTCAAATCGTCGCTGCCCATGAAGTATTGATGTAAAGTTGTCATGCGCTGCTGCCCGTCTACTAGCATTTCGATGCCGCGCCCTGTGTCTGTTTCTACATGGCCTGATGCGATGTAGATTTCAGGAAACGGGTAACCTTCTAGCACAGTTTTAATAAATTGAACCTTGTCTTTGTTGGACCATACCAGTCGGCGTTGAAATTCTGGGCGAGGATCCAATGTCTTGTCCGAAAGCGCGGTGAGAAGCACTCTTAATCTGCGGTTGCTTGCTGATGTTTTCATTATTTTAGCTTAGTTCGGCTTGGCATTCGCGTATGCAGGTGCACTGATATGATTCTAGAAAAGGCCATGAATGATAAAGGCCCGCTCTAATGCGAACCGAAGAAAACTTCCCTGATGCGCCAAGACCATTAAAAAACTCCCACCAGTCTCTAGATGCATCAAAGCTTCCTCCGGGTGGGAACAGGTCAGGTCTGATCCAGCCTTCAAAGAATTTAGGCAAAAACTTATCTTTTTTCGGCCAGTAACCTCCCTGTGAAAAGTAACGATGAAGTTCTGACCAAAATTTTTCAAATAGGGGTGCGCTTACGATCGCAAGATCAATGTCTGAAGTATCTCCGAAGTCTCCCCATCTTCGTGATGGCTTAATGCTGAATCCTAGTTTTGCGGATCCTACCATCACGACATCCGTAAAGTTTACTCGGAAGTGATCAGACACCTCCTCTTTAAGGGCAAAATGATAGTCCTCGTTAATAACAGCGCTCTGCCGGAGAATTATGTGGCGCCTAAAAATAGCCTCGGGCGTGAGAGTTGCTAGATCACGTTTAAATGCTTCCACCACAGAGATTTAGTAGGACTTGTGATTAAAACTCAATCACAAGAGTATGATTTGTTAATTAGAAGGCAGCCACACGCCCGGATCTCAGCCCGGGCGTGCGCTTCTCTCCTTCATTCCCGGCCTCTGGAAATGGCCTGCGCAGCCTTACTACCGACCGATGCCGGCCACTTGGCGCACTCGTTGCGGAATTGGCACCACGAGCACTGCATTCCGGGTTGCGGGTGATGCCGGCCCTCGGCGATGCCCTCTACGGCCGTATCGAGCATGCGAATGACTCGCTCCTTGCGCTGGCTGTCTGCCGGCGGAGCTGACACCCGGATAACCTGCGGTGCCTTGGTTTTGACCAAGTAGACCAGATCCAGCTTTGGGGGGGTCTCACCCACGGCTTCGAGCAGCAACTGGTAGCTCACCAGCTGGAGCTCGTGGTCGAGTCGGGCGTTATCCGAGTCGGGTTTGCTCGCAGCCGATTTGAAGTCGACTGGGCTGTAGTCCTCCTCCACTAGGTCAATGGCGCCCACTAGGGGCACGGAGAGCCCGGGGATGTCCTCCTTGAGGAGCACTTCCACGGCCCTTGGCTTGTCCTTGGGGGCCTCCGAGCTATCGAGATAGGCAGCGATGACCCGAAGACCATCCTGACGGCATTTCTGGCGCTTCTCCTCGCTCTGATAGCTGACGGGGCCTTCCTCGCGCTCAAGGCGCAGGAAGGCGTCCTCAAAGGCCGTGGCAGCAGCCTCTGGGCTGTCGTCGCCACCCCGCCAGCGGGCGAGGTGGAACGACTGCAGGGCCGCGTGGATGGCCTTGCCCAGATGGAGCGCCGGGGACGTCGGCCGGGGCAGGCAGGCTACCCGCTCGAAGTAGAATCTGAGCGAGCAGTTGAGATACGACTTCGCTGCCGTCGGGCTGATGTGGGTAGGCAGCATCCGGGGCAGTTCGGACTGCTCCTTAATGGCTTGGGTGGTGGCGATCATGCCGAGGCCCTCCCGTTCCTGCCCTTGTAGGCGTTTCGGCCGCCACGTCCCTGTCCATTGGACTGGGGGCGGTTGCCAGTGTTTTCTATGAGTTCGTCAATAAGACCCGAAGCTTCCACCTTATTGAGCTGCTTCACGCCCTTGCCGAAGCGCTGGCGGGCGAGATGGTCGACCTCATTGCGGTCTAGGTGGTGCTCGTCGACGAGCTTCAGGATCAGCTCCTTCTGCTTGTCGCTGCAGCGCCAGTGATCGGCGAGGGACGTGACCTTGCCGGATTCGGTCCGTGGGGCTTCGGGTTCCATGCCATAGTCGGCAGGAGGGACGAAGCCGGTGGCTTGGATCTGTTCGTCCACGTTGGACTGAAGCAGGTGGTAAATGCGCGCGGCTTCAGCCGGCACGTCATCAGTGGTCACCAGCTCGGTCTCGACGGAGACGCTGAATTGATGACTGGAATAGCCCGGGAGACCCAGGCGTTTGGAATAGTTGGCGATTAGTTTGATGGCCATAATGTTTGGTTGGTTGTGGTTTGGGGTTGTGGGTTCATGGAAAGCTGGGCCCGTACACGACGAAGAGCCCGGCGTAGTGCCGGGCTCTTCGTCGGTCGGGGTTGTGTTGAGTTAAGCCCGGGTTAACTCGGGCTGGAGCCCTTAGTGGCGGGCGCGGTTATATCCTCGGCAACACGTAATGCCGGGGATTTTGATGAGCCGAGAGCTTGGCGAAGCAGGTCATCGGCGAGTTTGGTCATCGGCTTCTTTAAGCGCTGTCCCTCCCGGTAGAGGGCACGGACAACGTCATCAGAGAGCCGGGGTGTATACAGGTTGCGTGGCATGACATGTATTTAGGTTCACCATCTGCGCCAATTACTTGCCACCACTAGCACCGTAAAGATGACGATGGCGATGAGGATGGGCGCGATGAATTCAGCGAGGATGGATAGTGCAATTCCCGCGAACGCGAGAAGTGCGAACACCATCACGACGGTCTTAGCGGTCATGGTCGATTAGGTCCGGGTTTCTGGCCTTCTTCACAGGGCGCGGACGGACCATCTCATAGAGCGAAATAGGCAAGAGGGCGAAGTAGAGCCCCCATCCAAAACTATCGATGATGGAGCCGACGATCCACGTTGTGAGAGCCAGATACAGCAGGCGGTTGATGATTCCTCTGAAGCTCATGGGTTCAGCGGATCAACTTTCCCATGACTATCACAACGCATCCTGCGATTACGCTGTAGGCTAGGGTCCGTAAGCCGCTGCCGACTGGAGTGGTATCCGTAACGGCCACAGTAGGCTGGCTGGCTGGCGGCGTGGTTTCACTGCAGGCGGCTAGTGAAATGACCAAGCTTGCCATCGCGGCAAATAAGATCCAACGAGACTTGGATCTCGAGGGCCGGCGAGCTAGAGGCTGGCAGGGATTGGGGTTGTGACGAATGAGGTGTGTCATAAATGTCTATTGGGGTTGTGGTTTCTAGAAACAAAGAACCCACCGCAGCTTTGGGCCGGGGCGGGTTCTTTGAGGTGAGTGACTTAGGCAGGTGCCTTGGTCATTTCATTATGACATAAAATCTCAGCAAATTGTGTTTATCGTGATCACTTTACAAAAATACGCAGTTTCGATAGATCGTATATGCCTGCAGCCATGCTCTACCATGCATCGCAGCAAGATTGCTGAACAATGACTGAGGACAATTATGACCATGACTTCGAGGAGGTTCCTCCGGATGCATCTGGTATGATCGAGGGCTTGCGTGCCGGCGGCTACAGCCTTGCCACAGCTTTGGCTGACATAATCGACAATAGCATCACAGCTGGTTCTCGGAATGTGTGGTTGCGCATGGAGTGGGAAGGAGACGATTCATGGATCTCGATTACCGATGATGGCCGTGGTATGGCTGAGGATGAGCTGAAGCAGGCTATGCGCCTAGCTTCAACCCATCCGTTGGAGCAACGGGATGAGCGCGATCTGGGACGCTTTGGCCTCGGGCTGAAGACGGCATCATTCTCCCAAGCTAGAAGGCTGACTGTGCTTTCGAGAGTCAAGGGTGGTCACGATGCGCTGAGAAGGTGGGACCTTGATCATCTAGCCCGCCCAGACGTCCAAGGCTGGCAGCTGCTGCGGACCCCCCATAAGAATACCGGGGCCAAGCTAAACCAACTCGATGATCAAAAGCTGGAGTCTGGTACAGTGGTGTTGCTGGAGGAGCTCGACCGAGTTGTGCGTCGTGCCGGGGCGAATCAATTGGATGATTCGTCGGAGAAATATTGGGTCAAACAAGTGGATTGTGTGCGCCAGCATTTAGGAATGGTGTTTCATCGTTTTCTGGAGAGGCAGGGGGCCAGCCGTCTCAAGATTCATATCAATGGCTT